>JBEBDG010000105.1:0-7963 GCA_041157165.1 Bacteroidota bacterium | reverse complement strand
AGGCAATTAAATCATCGGTGATACAAGCAATTAGTTCAGATTTAGAGGTCATGACCTGGGAAGAAATGATGCCTGATATTCAAAAACATATTGAGATAGATTCTGCAAATATGATGTATGTGCAATTGTTTTTATACGTTTTGATATCATTTGGAATTTTCGGGACATTATTGATCATGATGGCAGAAAGGAAATATGAATTTGGAATGTTGATGGCCATTGGAATGAAAAAGTCTAACATTTCCATGTTGCTGGCAATGGAATCCATTCTGAATGTATTGGTATCATGCTTATTTGGCTTACTTGTCAGTATTCCTATCGTATATTATTTTCATATTCATCCAATTCGTATAAGTGGAAGTGCGGCAAGTGCTTATGAACAATTTGGTTTTGAGCCAATTTTTCCAACATCCACAGATCCACAAAATTTCATGATACAAGCTCTGATTGTCTTGGTGATTGGTTTTTTGTTATCACTCTACCCTATTTTTAAAATTTATAAAATGAATCCAGTGGATTCGATGAAAAGGTAATGAAGTTACTGGTACGAATGGCATGGCGAAATATTTGGAGAAACAAAGCTCGAAGCTTTGTGATCATGGTATCCGTTGCCCTTGGCATCTTTGCAGGACTCATGGTCATGGCTCTTTACAAAGGAATGATGCGTGACCGAATTAAATCCTTGATTTATCAAGAGACAGGTCATATCCAAATGCATCATGCCTCCTTTAAAGAAGATTATGAGATTCGATATGCGATTCCTAATCTCCATTATGTCAATAATTTGTTGATGAAAAATCGAAATGTAAAAAAATTTACATTTCGAAGTGTTTGTCAGGCGATGCTTGCAACAACAAATGGATCAGCGGGTATACAAATCAATGGAATTGACCCTTTTCAGGAAAATGAATGTTCTGAATTAAATAAAAAAATTATAGACGGTAAGACGCTTACCAATACAAAAAAGTTTGGGCTATTGATTGGGCAAAAATTGTCCAAAAAAATGAAAATTTTTGTAGGAGATAAGGTAGTGTTGACCTTTACGGATCTTCAAAACGAAATCGTTTCAGCAGCCTTTCGAGTGGTAGGAATTGTGCAAACGACTAACTCAGCTTGGGAAGAACGAAACGTGTATGTGCGAAGAAATGATCTCAACCAATTATTTGGAGCTCCAGGAATGGCACATGAGGTTGCTATCATTTTACATTCAAATGATCTAATTCCTATCATGATGCAACAAATGAATATGCAATTTCCTGATATTCTTTTAGAAGATTGGAAATTACTTTCACCCGAAACCAATTTAATGGTCGAAACGGTGGATATTACTTCCTACATAATTATAGGAATTATTTTAATTGCTCTCGCTTTTGGTATTATTAATACCATGTTGATGTCTATTTTAGAACGTACAAGAGAAATAGGGATGATGATGGCTCTCGGAATGAATCAGCTAAAACTATTTATTCTGGTATGGTTAGAAACACTTTTTTTGACGCTCTCGGGTCTTCCTTTTGGAGTGATTTTTGCCTTCCTTTTAAGCAACTTTGTGGAAAAATATGGAATTACCTATGGGCAGGGAAGTGAAGAGATGATGCGTAATTTTGGATTTTCAGGAATGATTTACACTGAATTTCCCTATGAAAAAGTAGGAATGATTATTCTTTTCGTTATTTCTACGGCCTTTATTTCCTGTCTTTATCCAGCAATTAGGGCGTTGAAATTAAACCCAATGGAAGCACTACGTAAATAATTAGGGTCCCTGAGCTTGTCGAAGGGTGAGTTAGCAATTAAGAATTATGAAAGCAATTATAGACGCACATCAGATTTCAAAAATTTACAACAAGGATACAATTCCTGTTTACGCCATTAATCAAGTGCATTTACATATTGAGAAGGGCGAATTCACGGCTTTAGTTGGACCATCTGGATCGGGAAAAACAACTTTACTGAATTTAATTGGAGGATTAGATCATACAGATTCAGGATCCATCGAAATTAACGGTGAAAATATCACGCATATGAGTGCAGGAGCATTAATTGATTTTCGACTGCGAAATATTGGATTTGTATTTCAATCTTATAATCTAATCCCCGTTTTAACGGCAAGGGAGAATGTTGAATTTATCATGCAGCTTCAGGGTCTTGAAAAAAAAGATATGGAAGCACGAGTGGAATTGTTATTTGCACAAATAGGCTTGAAAGACAAAATGGATAGCCGCCCTTCCCAATTATCAGGCGGACAACAGCAGCGTGTAGCAGTTGCCCGTGCATTAGCATCTCGCCCGCAGTTTGTTTTGGCAGATGAACCAACAGCAAATCTAGATTCGGCTTCAGCAAATAATCTTTTGGATATCATGTGGAAGTTGAATCAAGAGGAACAAATGACATTTATTTTTTCAACTCACGACCAGCGGGTCATAGACAGAGCCCAACGAGTGATTACTTTGGTGGATGGCAAAATTGTATCTGATACGAAGCAAGTACCTATTTCGCATGTGGAATGAAGAGATCGTTTCAAATTTGTTGGGTTATTTTAATACTAGGAATTCCTGTTTTTGGGCAAGATTCTACAAAGGTTTCCAATGTTCAATGGAGTGGCTATCTAAAATTTTTTGAAAGTCAAACCTTTGATCACCTTAATCAAAACCAAGCATCTACCCATTTAGTGCACAATCGATTGCGCATCAAATGGAAGATAACTCCGAAGTTATCTTTACAGTCAGAGGTAAGAAACCGACTTTATTGGGGTAGTGGAGTTAGGCTGAACCCTTTTTTTGAATCTTATTTACGAAACGCTAATGAATGGTTAAACCTCAGTAATTCTTGGATAAATCAATACGATTTAGTGGCTCATTCAAACATTGACCGTTTTTTTCTGGACTGGAAACGTGAAAAATGGAATATTAGAATTGGTCGCCAACGCATTAATTGGGGAATGGCAAGTATTTGGAATCCCAATGATATGTTTAATGCCTATAATTTTTTAGATGTCGATTATGAAGAAAGACCAGGCTCAGATGCGCTGAAATTTCAATATAATTTTAACCATTTAAGTTCACTGGATATTGTTTATGCCCAAATTGGAAAAGACAAATCCATATCAGCAGCACGATATTTTTTTAACTACTCAACTATCGATTATCAGGTAATCCTCGGAAATTATCTTGGAGCAGGAACATTTGGTATTGGATTGGCAGGCGCCTTAGGAGATGCTGGTATAAAAGCAGAAGTTCAACATTATCTTGATAATCCAAATGAATCTGTTTCACATACAAATCTAACTATTGGATTGGATTATATGTTTACCAAAGGTTGGTACTTTAGTTCAGGATATTTATTCAATTCTCAGGGATTAAATGAACCCGTTTCTAATTGGAATGGGTTAAATTTCAGATTATCTTCCAAAAATTTAATGCCAACTAAGCATAATTATTTACTCGTTGTTAACAAACAAATTAATCCATTAAGCAGTATTTCTCTGACATCTATTTTTGCCCCACAAACGAATCTATTGATTGCAGTGCCATCTTTTACTTATTCAGTGTCAAATAATGTTGAAGTAAATATATTTTGGCAAGCATTTTTTGCTGAAATGAATAATACATTTAAATCCGCAACAAATGTATTAATGGGCAGAATTCGGTGGAGTTTTTAAATATTTTCAGGATATTGTTCCAAGAATTCACTTGGTGTTAAACCTGTTTCTTCTTTAAAAGTAGCAAAGAAATGGGAGCGAGAAACAAATCCGGATTCAAAACCGATGCCTTCCAATTTTAAATTATTTGACTTTCCTTCCATTAACATTTTTTTTGCGTGTTCAACACGCAATTTGTTTCTTATCGAAGAAAACTTCATTTTAATGATATTGGCAAAACAATAATATAAATGGTGCTTTGGAATATGCAATTGTTCAGAAAGTGAATCAATGTTAAATTCTGGATTTAAATAAGGCTTTTCGGTTTTTAAATACTCTAAAACCGTTTTTGAAACCTCAAGAAATGGGTCTTCCTCCAAAATAGTAAACGTGTCTTTCCAAAAGTCTTTTTCCTCTTTAACTTTTTTAGGGCCAATCGGTAATCCATATAAAATCTGAGGTAAAATCAAGACGGTCAATGGGATAATGCAATAACTATAGCCACTTATTCTGTCAAAAACATTATAGGTAAGCTCTGAAATTTGTATGGGCAATTGAACAATTTTAAGTAAATAAAAAGCCAAGGGTATGTAGAAAACGAATATGATAACCGAAAGAATAGTTAAGGTATAAAGCCATCTTAAAACTAAGATTTTTTGCGATTTTGGTACAATTTTATGTTTGAAAAATTGATTGGACCTAAGGACCAAGTATAAGCTTGCAAATGCATATACACAAGCACTGATTGCCCGTAAATAAAAATGTATGTATTGTGGGATAATCCAATAATTTAAGTCCTTTACAGAATTACCTGGATTGGCTATAATTAATCTCGCAATTTCTGTTTTGTAGGAAATGGGACTTATTATATAGGGCAATAATGTGATAAAGCTTAAAATCGTAGGAGCAAAATGGAGATAATCATAATTTTCTAGTTTTGAATGATCCGTTATGGTTCCTCTTACATAAAAATATAACATAGGACCCATCGCATAGATAATGGGTATAAAATGTCCTCTAAAAAAAGCTAGAAAAAGGGGTGACTCTTCGTCAAAAGTAAAATTATGAAGGAGTCCAAACAAGCATAAGCAAAATAGGAACCCAGCTAAATAAAAGGCATTTTTATTTATTTTAACATTGAAAATTAAAATAATGATAGCCAAGTATAAATTTAGAAAAGCGAAGAAATAAACAGTCATTGGGAATGAATATTTTACTAAATATAAAAAAAGCACACTTTTAAAAAAAATGTGCTTTCTGATTTTGTTTTCTATTTATATTATTTTGTAATAATCTTTACCTTGTGTTGGATTATGGCACAAGGAAAACTCTTACGTTCTAAAGTCAAATTTACAAGTTTAAAGAATATCAATTGTTTCAAAATATAAATTAGAAGTCCTGACAAATAATTGGACTAGTCCTTTTTCAATCTGTAATTAGTTTTGGTAAATTATACGTAAATTTCTAAAAAATAGACCATGGCTGCAATTGATTTAAAGCATATTCAAACAGAAGTAGATGCTAGTTTTTTATATGGTGTTTTGTCAAAAACCGAGTCTGATCCATTGGTGGCGAGGGTTTTTGCAGAAATGAGTGAGATAGAAAAAGGACATGCAATCGCATTTATGATTAAAAACGGTCTTTCGGAAAGAGACCTGCCTGCCCCTTCCGGAAGAGCAAAATTTTTAAAAAGAATTGGGAAACTTTTTGGAAATGATTACATATTAGGTGTTTTGATGGATACAGAGGTTGGTTTATCCAACTCTATTTTGGCAGCAAGAAAACAAACCAAAACAAAATCTTCGATTTCTGATACGGCTCATGTAAGTATTTTAAAAAATGTGTTGGCAAATCATAAGGAATTATCGGGTCCAACTCTCGCTCGTTTTGAAAAAAGACATCGGTCGGTTGGAGGAAATGCCCTAAGAGCGGCTGTTTTAGGAGGAAATGATGGGCTGGTTTCCAATTTTAGTTTGGTGATGGGGATTGCAGGGGCGAGCAGCGGTCAAAAAGAAGTTTTATTGACAGGTCTAGCTGGTTTATTAGCCGGGGCATTGTCCATGTCTTTGGGTGAATGGATTTCAGTTCAAAGTTCTAAAGAGCTTTCTGAGAATCAAATGGAGCTAGAAATGGAAGAATTGGAGTCAAACCCAGAAGGAGAGGAAAGAGAATTGGCTTTGATTTATTTAGCCAAGGGAATTGAAGAAGAACAAGCCAATAAAATGGCAAAAGATATCATGTCTAACAAGGAGTTGGCTCACCAAATGTTGATTCGGGAAGAGTTGGGAATCAATCCAGATGATCTAGATGGTTCAGCGATGGAAGCCGCGGTCACGTCATTTTTATTATTCGCTGTTGGAGCCATAATTCCTGTTTTCCCGTTCTTTTTCACTGGCGGAACACCGGCCATTTTGTATAGTGCTGGATTGAGTGCATTAGGACTTTTTGGCATAGGAAGTGCCATTACACTGTTTACAGGCAAAAGCATCTGTTATTCAGGCATGCGACAAGTATTATTTGGTTTAGCCGCTGCTGCCATAACTTTTGGGATTGGTAAATTAATAGGCGTATCAGTGATTGGCTAGAAAATTCAAGGCCCTTTCAATGATTTGATGCATATCATAATACTTGTATTCTGCTAATCTTCCACCAAAAATTACATGAGAAAAGGCATCCGCCTTTTCTTTGTATTTTTCATACAATTGATTATTAAAAGCATCATTTACAGGGTAATAAGGTTCTGACCCTTGTTGGTAAGGAACGGGATACTCATAACTAATCCACGTTTTATCCGTCTCTAAAAACTCAAAATGCTTGTGTTCTATAATTCGTGTATAGGGTATTTCTTGCTCTGTGTAATTGACTACAGCATTGCCTTGAAAATTTGGAATATCCTTTTTCTGATGATCTAATTCTACTGTTTTGTATTCCAATGGTCCAAACTCATAATTGAAAAAAGCATCAATTGGTCCAGTATAGATGGTTTTTTCTGCCTGATTCATCCAAAATTCTTGATCAGCTAAAAAATCAATACCCAATTTAACTTCAATTTGATCTAATAGTTTCTCAAAAATTTGAGTATATCCACCAATGGGTATACCCTGGTAGGTATCGTTGAAATAATTGGTATCAAATGTAAAACGAACAGGCAATCGTTTGATGATTTCTTTTGGAAGTTCCTTCGGATCCTTAAGCCATTGCTTGGCTGTGTATCCTTTGATTAGTTTTTCGTACACATCTTTACCTACAAATTTGATGGCCTGTTCCTCCAAATTAGTAGGTTCACCAATTTCTTTTCCTTGTTGATCAATGATAGCCTTTGCCTCTTCTGGGGTATTGACATCCCAAAGTTGATTGAAGGTCCACATGTTAAAAGGCAATGCAAATAATTTGCCTTTATAATTGGCTATTGGTCGATTCGTATAATGATTGAAGCTTGCAAACTGATTAACCCAATCCCATACTTTTTTGTTTGAAGTATGAAAAATATGTGCCCCATAAATGTGCACATTGATATTGTCGCGGTTTTCTGTAAAACAGTTACCCCCAATATGATTTCTTTTCTCTATTACTAAAACCTTTTTCCCTCTTTTTTGTAATTCATATGCACAAATGCTACCAAAAAAGCCAGCTCCAACAATCAGGTAATCATAGGGTTTTTTTGTAGACATTTCGGTTAATTTATAGGGTAAAATTAGAGGACCTTTTTTTCTTATCCAAATTAAAATGGGTAGTAAAATTATATCACATTTGGTATCTCCTGTTGTAAAAAAAGATAATTGTTGCTATTCCTGTAGAGCCGCACATGATCAAAGCCATTGCAGTTGAATCTCCCGTAAACAATAAACTTACGAATGAAGCACTCAAGGATCCAATCGCCATTTGCAATGCGCCCATTAATGCAGATGCACTTCCTGCATTTTTTTCGATTGGTTTCAATGCAATAGTAGCCATATTGGGGAAAATCAATCCTTGGAAAGCAAGCATAATAAAAAGCAAAAAGATAAGACTATACATGTTTAAAAAATCCATGTAGGCTCCTACAACCATTAGGCTACCAACCAAGAATTGTGCAGGGAGTGCAAAACTTACTATTTGAAAACTAGTTCTTCTTTTTAGTAAAAGCGTATTTAATTGGCTTGCACTGATGATACCAGATGCAATTATGGCAAAAACCCAACCAAATTGTTGTTCATTAAGGTGAAAATAACTTAAAAAGGTAAGTGGAGCACCCGTAACGAAAGCAAAAATACTACCAGCCCCAATGGCGCCAGCCATTGCAAACCCTAAGAATTTTTTCTCTCTGAAGGCATTTAAATAACCATT
>JBEBDG010000104.1:0-7967 GCA_041157165.1 Bacteroidota bacterium | reverse complement strand
TTTTCTTTCCAGCAGCAATAGTAAAGTCATTAACCTCGGTCATAAACTCGTTTCCTTTAATACCTGCATTCCCTCTAACCACTACTTCTTTTAATTCGATGGATTCCTTCAAAGAAAAATTTATTTCTTTTTGCTCGGCATCTTTTAATTGTATTTGCTGCTCATAGGTTTGATGACCCACATAACTTACTTGAATTGTGTAGATTCCTGCTTTCAGACCCCTAAGGATAAAATACCCTTTTGCATTTGATTCTACTCCTCTAACCGTTCCTTTTAACCGAATAATTGCCCCAGGCAAAACCTCATGTTGCTTATTATCTACCAAACCGAAAATAGATGCTTTTTGAGCCGGAAGGATATGAACGGTTATCAAAAACAATAGCAAAGCAATATTTTTCATTTATATTTTATTTAGACTAATTTTAAATAGTGTGCAAATGTAAAGACCAAATCAAATAATTACAAGCTTATTTAGAATTAATTTAAATAAAAATAAAGACTGATGATTTTTATGAAACAACTTATATTTTAGGTAGCTAAATTGCAGGGGGTAAGGGGAAGTTGTTCCCCTTAAGAAATAGGGAAAAACATTCCTAACAGAAAATTGATAAAAAAAACGGAAGAATTAAGATTCTCCCGTTTTTCCATTTGATACCTATTTGAAAACTTACTATAAATAACGCAAGGCGTACTTATTGCTTTCGGTGTCTCTTTTCAGATTTTCAATAGCCTAAGATTAAAATTTATCTATTTAACTTTCATCACACCATTCATAATACGCCAGTGCCCAGGGAAGGTACAAACATAGGGGTAATCCCCTGGTGTACCAGGTGCTTTGAATCGTAATTTAACCCGACCATCTGGGTCTACTAATGGTGTATAAGCTATAATCTCAGGTAAATTAGGAATATAATTTTTGGCCACACCATCAGAAGCCGTAATCATTTTGTCGGCAGCCAGTCCAATTTTTTCCATGGATCCTATTTGACCGATAACTAAATTATGCTGCATCGCATCCATATTTTCTAAAACCAACTCAACCGTTGCACCTGCAGGTACTTCAAACGTTTTTTGGTCATATTTCATTTCCTCCTTGACAGTTTTTAAAACAATTTTAACAATTGGACCTTGTTCCTGATTTGGTAAATCTACTTTCCAAAGTTCTGCCAATCGTCCTAAATAACCTTCATCTGATGGACTAATTTTACCAACCAAAGAAGCAACAAACTGCTTTTGTACGGCACTTAAATTGGCTTCTTTCTTTACATTCCAAGCATTAGCAAGGCCTTTCAATGCACCCGACATTCCTACAGATTGAGGATCTTTCATATTTTGTAAAATATCAGCAATTTCAGAACCTGTCCAAGCATTTGCTGCTCCTCTAAACATTTTTTCAGTGATGTAGCCATCCAAATTAATGCCTGAGTTTACAAGCAAATTCTTGCGATAAATGTTATTATTTCGATTACTTTCTCCCAAACTTGCTGAGCGGTCTATTTGAATGGTCATCTGATAAGACCCTGGCTGCTCGGCTGTCCAACCAAAATTTCCAGTCCATGGGCCGTTGGTATTTTTCGTAACAATTCCTGCTTGCCCTGGTAATATCCCTTCTGTAAACGTGTAGGATTCCATATCAATTTTTGAACCTTGCCCTTCGATGGTTAATACGATAGGCAACACAGTTCCCTTTTCTAAGGCCTTTGTTCCTCTATTTCTTACTTTGATTACGAAACTTGACCCTTCTCTTAATTTGAAAACTCCAGATTTAATAATAACATCTTCTACTACTAAGTCTAACCCATTTTCTTGGCCATCTAGGCTTGGATTTTTCACTTCTTTTGCTTCCTTTTCTCCAGAGAGCTGAGCTCTTTGCTGGCCTTTTGCTTGCATCCATGCTAACATGTTTTCTTTGCCTCTTGCCATCTGAAAGGCTGCAAGTGCATCTGGAATCCAACGGTCTTGATTTCCCTGCTCCGACTTAATTTTGGCCGCAATGGCAGCATCGGCTTTTGGATTAGCAGGCATCTCACTCAATGCTAAAATAGTATTTAGTTGAACCAATGAATCTTTATCGGCTAATAACTTGGACTGGATCAATTCATTAGACCACTGAAGCGTTCTAGGAAGAACTTGAACCGCATTCTTACGAACTGCCGCACTCGGATGTTTCAATGCCAATTTTAAAGCTGCCGCAACACTTGGTTTTTCTAATGCATTTAATCCCTGCAAAACATGTAAGGCATGAATTGCCCCTGGATTGATGCCAATTGCATCAACAGATTTATTTTGAATTAACGAAACCAATGAAGGAACAATGTCTTGTTTCCCCCTTTCAACTAATAAACGCTGAGCTGTTAATCTCCAGAATAAATTAGAATTTGTCAAAGCCTTCAGGTTCCCATTTATATCGTCAATCGACAATTTAATAGGCGTATAGGCCGGTGCATTGTTATATCCTATTCGGTAAATTCGACCATGGGTGTAATCTCGTAAATCCGTTTCATAGGCATTTCCCGTTCCATTGTTAAATCCTTTTGGAACAGGGTTGTGCTGAATAATAAAACTATACCAATCTGCTACCCAAACGGCCCCATCTGGACCCACCTGAGCGAATACAGGAGAAACCCATTCATCTGCTCCTGCTAATAAATTAAAGGCTTCTTTATCTGTAAAATCTGTACCCTTTTTCACCGTATTGTTTTGGTGAATGATATGACCTGTGGGTTCTGTGACAAAGGCAATTTTATTCCAGTACTCTTTCGGAAAGGCTCTCGCAGAATAAAAATTGTGCCCTGAGGCTGCCGTAAATCCTCCGAAAACGTCCACTTGGCGAACCTTTGGCGTAATTGGACGCATATCTTTATGAGTATCCGTATTTTTACTTCCGTTCAAACTGAAAGGAGCTTGCCAAATATTACGATGTGGAATAGGCATGTACCATCCATGTGCATTATTGGCCGTCGAACCAAAAATATCTCCTTCTTCGTTGATATCAAATCCCCAGGTATTGTTTGAGGTGGTTGTTAAATGCTCCATTTTTGATCCGTCAGGCTTAAAACGGAAAAAAGCCTGTGCGAAATTCAATGAATCTTTCCCCACTACACCCTTGAAACCCGAATAACCAATACAAGCATAAATCCAGTTGTCGAAACCATAATGTAAATTGGAAGGTCCCGCATGGGTATCTCCCGTCCCAAATCCTGTAAATAAAATTTTACGCTCATCTGCCACATCGTCTCCGTTGGTATCTTTTAAAAATACCATGTCTGGAGCTTGTGTAACGATCAATCCTCCATTGGCAAAAACCATGCCGGTTGGAATACTCAATCCATCTGCCCACCGAGAAAACTTATCCGCCTTCCCATCGTTATTGGTATCTTCACACAATAAAATATAATCAGAGCCCCCCGATTTTTTACGCTCATTTGGGTAATCTTTTGTAATTAAAACATATAATCGGCCTTTTTCATCCCATGCCATAGCAATTGGATGCATTACATTCGGTTCAGAAGCAAATAATTGTAAATTAAAATCGACCGGAACTTGAATATATTTCAAGGATTCTTCCGGGCTTAACGGGTATTGTTGTAACTGAGGTCCTTGACGCTTTTCATAGTTTGGAAGATTCGCTTCGCGATAGCTCAGCGGAGCTAATTTTAGATTTTCTAAAATTGCTCTTTTTTCAGGCCCCAAAGCCCATAAAATCCCTTGCTCAACTAAATGCTGAAAAGGAACAGAATTCCAAGTACGCTCGTCATGGCCATAAGCTGTGTAAAAAACATTCCCCTTCCCATAGGTTCGAACCCAAGTGTAGGGTTCAAGCGTTTGTCCCGGCTTATCTTTTGCTTGATCAGGCCCAATAATTCTTGATTGAATGACCACATTATCGGGTTGCAATTGTGTGTGTAAATACGTTTCATCAACCGTTTTAATTTCTTGATACCCTTTTAAAACCGGATGTTGGGGCAAGGTATTTTGAATGCGAATGGAGTCCATGGTATGTCTCCAAAATTGCCCACCCATCATTTTTACTAACTCTTTGGAATTTCTAAAATTAAATGAGGCACAATGTAAAGCAACAAGCCCGTGGCCTGATTTTACGTAGTCAATCAATGCCTTTTCTTGTGGTGCAGCGATAGAATCGTGGTTTGCATAAACAATCAAAGCATCAAACTTATTCAAATAAGCAGGATTTAACGATTTTAAGGACGAGGTATAGGTAATATTCATCCCTTTGACGCCCAAATACGCTTGAAGTGCCGGATAGCGGTCAAATGGTTTATGATGACCATTATCTCCTAAAAATAACAATTCCATTCGTCGCTGAGCGAAAGAGGAAAATCCTACAAATAGTAGAAGTGTGAGTATATAAAGTTTTTTCATAGTATAATAAAAGTGACTAGAGTGACTAGAGTGAAAAAAGTGACTAGAGTGATTTTGTGATTAAAGTACTTTAGTCACTGAGATTCTCTAGTCTCTAGTTTGTTAAAATTCAGGTAATTTGATTATTTCTCCCCCCTTCATAGCTGATTCATGTGCCAAAATACCGACACAAGTCCAATTGGCAGACTGAGGTGCATTAGGGAATGGGTCGCGATCTTTTTGTAAGGCAGAAAGAAATTCATGAACAAGATGCGGATGCGAACCACCATGTCCACCGCCTTGGGTAAAGGATAAGTGCGTATTTTCATCCTCATCATATACCCCTTTGGTCGTAAACCGTTGAATTTCTTCTGGGAGGTAATGGGCAAAGTCTGGACAAACCACCTTCTCTGGGATTTCAGGTTCAGGTTTTTTGGCGGTATGAACAACCAATGGTTCATTTTCAATTAAAGGCCATTCCACACTTTTCTTGGATCCATACACTTCGAAAGACTCCCGATATTGTCTAGCCACATCAAAAAGAGAACGATATACTTGAGCACTTAAATCTGAATTTTTAAATTTTATATGCGCCGATTCAATAGCAAAAGGAGAGTTATAATGGGCAATTAATTCCTCACGAATCGTGCCCGACCCAAAACAAGAAACATATTCTGCATCTAATTTTAACAAGGCAGCTACTGGCCCAACACAATGTGTAGCATAATGCATCGGAGGAAGTCCCGGCCAATAATCAGGCCACCCATCCATGTCTTGCTGATGTGAAGATTTTAAAAATTGCACCTTCCCAAGTTCTCCTTTGTCATACAATTCTTTCATGAATAGAAACTCCCGAGAATAGACCACCGTTTCCATCATCATGTACTTCTTGTTCATTTTTCTACTCGCCTCCACAATGGCCTTACACTCCTCAACTGTGGTGGCCATTGGCACTGTACAAGCCACATGCTTCCCAGCAAGTAAAGCCTTCAAAGATTGCTCAGCATGCAAATGAATGGGAGAATTAATGTGTACTACGTCTATAGAAGGGTCTTGAATTAGCTCTTCAAAATCGGTATATCTTTTTTCAATTCCAAAGGCATCGCCTATGGCATTTAACTTTTCTTCGTTCCTTTGGCATATGGCATACATATTTGCCCAAGGGTGTTTTAAATAGATAGGAATGAACTCTGCGCCAAAGCCAAGGCCGACAATGGCTACATTAAATTTTTTCATATAATAGGTTTAAAATAAGAATCCCTAAATTAAGTGAGATAAATCAATGTAAAAAAAAATTGGTCAAATTTTTTATAAAATAGGACCACTTTGTATCAAAATAAAAATATGATACATCTTTAAAGAGGTACTTTTGAGGTGAAATCTGTTTTCTTATACCTATGATACGTTCTAAATTATGGTTTTAAGAGGCACATTTCTAAACTAGTATCTAAATGAAATATCAGCCTTTAAAAAAAATAACCCTATTTCTAGGGCTAATTATTGTATGTCAGCATACAATTTTTTCTCAATCGAAAAAATGGAGTATTGGAGTTGGTAATGCAATTACTGCCTTTGATTTCACAAATTCTATTGGAAACAAAATCGATTATTTGAAAAATGGGGCAGGGAACGCCTACATCATGGGTTATGAACAATCCTTATTAGATACCAACAAATTTGTAGGTCAAAGTACCCCAAAAGCCATTTATTACTTGAAGCACCAACAGCTAGCCAAATTTTTAACCCGTATTAAATTGGGTGTTCATGCTATTTTCAACCAATACAATGCCGTCGGAAATATTCAGAATTTTGACTTTGATTATCAAACCAATTATGCAGGTTTACAATTTTCTTTAGGGCCCTCCATTGCAATGGGGAAAAACTGGATCATTCAACCAAATGCAGTTATTTCCGCTCAACATATCCTTCAAGGCAACCAAAGAGTAAACTCTTCTTATATAGACTTAACAAATGATTCTAGTTTCAAAGGAATTAAAACATTTGTAGGATACGAAATCAGCATTGAAAAACAAATCAATAACTCCTTAAGTTTTTACCTAAAAGGTTCTAATACGCAAACGATGCAAACAAAAGAAGCAGGTATTGCGAATTTGAATTTCAAATCAAATTGCCTTCAAATAGGCATAAAAATTACAGGTAATTAATTGCATTTTAACTCATTGAAAAAATATGAAAAAATATCTAATATTTTTATTTTGGATTCTATCAACCGTATCGGTTCTAGCACAAAATAGAGCAATCAGTTATCAGGCGGTCATTATGGATCCCAACCAAATAGAAATCCCTGGTCAAAGTATCGTGGGTCAACCCCTTTCAAATGGTTCTGTTTGTTTAAAATTCAGTTTATTGAACGCAAATGGAAGCATTGATTATGAGGAAATTCAAACCACACAAACAGATGAGTTTGGGTTAGTGTCCTTATCAATAGGTGCTGCAAGTAGTACCAATAATCAAACTAAAATTTCGGTTTTAAACACAGGAAAATATTCAGATTTCTCAACAATTAAATGGGATGGCAACCGCAAATCCTTGAAAGTATCGGTAAGCTTTGATAATTGTAATTCATATAAGGTTAGCTCAAATGAGTTACTTAATTATACCCCCTATTCTTTGTATTCAGCAGGTGTAGATTATAAAAATGTAGATGGCGCACCAACTAAATTGTCTCAATTTTCAAATGACAAAGGGTACATTATTGAACAAGATTTAAGTCCAATTAAAAAAGATATTTTGCAGACGCAAAATAATTTAACCAATCTGTCCGACAAAACTGATGCAAAGTTGTTAGTGATCAATCAACAGATTGCAGTTATCGATAGTACCAATAAGAATACTACTAAAAAATTTGCTGCCATTGATACTACGTTGAACTCCTATAATAATCGTTTAATAAGCAATGAAACAAGTATCAAGCAAACAAATAACTACGTAAACCAACAGGTTGGAGGATTGCAATCGCAAATAAATTCAACCAATACAACCATCAATCAATTAGGTGTAACTTACGAAGTTGTCAATAATAAATCTCAGGATACAAATTTAGGTTCCAGTACGCCATCGAACGAATTATATCCTTCACAATTGGCCGTCAAAACATATATTGACCAAACAGTTCAAGATGCAGTAGCTAGCGGAGCTCCAGACGCAACCACCCTGGCAAAAGGAAAAATAAAGTTATCAGGCGATTTAGGGGGAACCGCAGATGCGCCTACCGTACCTGCTCTTGCCTTGAAGGAAAGTGTATCTAATAAATCCACAAGTTTGCCAACAGATGGATCTTCCAATACCAAATATCCTAGCGCAAAAGCGGTAAAGGATTATGTGGATGCAGCAATCAGCGGAGTTGCGTTTCAAACCAATTTAGATACCAAAGCAGAAAAGGAATCACCAACATTTACAGGATCTCCTGTTTTGCCAACCGGAACAATTGCAGTTACCCAAAATAATTCAGACAATTCGACCAAACTAGCAACTACTGCTTTTGTGCAAAGCGTCGTTTCCGCGGGTGTAATCGATGCAACAAGTTCGGTAAAAGGAAAAATTAAATTAGCGGGCGACTTGGGTGGCTCCGCAGATGCACCCAC
>JBEBDG010000103.1:0-7998 GCA_041157165.1 Bacteroidota bacterium | reverse complement strand
ACGATGCATCCCATAAAATTTCATTTCTGAAATAATATCAGGTTGCTTTACTTGTTCCTTAACAAACGCCCCCGGGCGACCCTCCATCATCATATCTCTACTAAATTCACTGGCCAAAATGATAACCGTACGATCCAAATGTCCTGATTGATCTAAATCCTTGATTAATTGGGCAACGGGACCATCAATCATAGCCTTCATTTTTTCCAACCGCGTATGTCCATTTTCATGAGTATCCCAACCTACAAATGGTTCATATTCGGTAGTTACTGAAATAAATCGAGCACCTTGTTGCGTTAATCGTTTAGCCAATAAACATCCTAAACCAAAACGACCTGTATTGTAAATATCATAAGATTTTTTGGGCTCATCTTGTAAATTAAATGCCTTGGATTCCGGTGAGTTTAATAACATATAGGCTTGTTCCATAGATCGCTTCAGCGATTCTTTTTGATAGTCACTACCTCTCTCTCCCCATGCACTATTGCTTATTAATTGATTATATAATTGATTTCTTCCTTCGAATCTTTTAATGTCCATACCCACAGGAGGACGAACGCTATCTAAACCTTGACTTGGGTCTGGAATAAAAAAAGGACCAAATTCATTACCTAAAAATCCAGCAGTATGAAAAGCCTTCAGCTCTTCCGATTCTCCTACCGTAAATCGTTGACCAATATCAATAAAAGAAGGTATAACAGGATTATTCGGCCCTTTAAGTTTAGCAATCCAAGCACCTATATGAGGTGCTGCAACTGTTTGAGGTGGTTCATAACATGTGTGCCAATGATATTGATGCCTAGAATGTAAGATAAATCCCAAATCAGCAGCTACATAAGAACGAATTAAAGTACCCCTATCCATTACTTTTCCTATCGATTCCAAACCCTCTGAAAAATGAATTCCATCAAGAGCAGTAGGCACTGATTTAAAAGTGCTCAATACCCGATTTGACTCCATATTTTTTTCATAGGGTGTATATTTTTTAGGATCAAACGTTTCGGTATGTGCCATCCCTCCTGCCATCCATAATAAAATAACGGTGTCTGCAGTGGCAACCATTTGTTCTGCTTTATTTCCAAAGTTTAGAATGGGTGCATTCGCACCCATTGCCGCCAGGCTGGCAAGACTGGCTTTTTGTAAAAAATCGCGACGGTTTAGGGGCTGATACATGGCTTATGGAATAAATTGAAATTCAGGTAAAAGAAAAATTGCCCAAGCTAAATCTTGAACAGAACCAACTGATGATTTTTTTCCAAGGTATTTTAAAGCAAGATTTAATTCCTTTGGATTTGGATTTCGACCAAGGGATTTTTGATACAAATTTTTTATCAACTGTTCACTTAATGGGTATTTACGGACCCAATGATTCGCTCCATCAAATAAAGTTTTATTAAATTTAAGACCATTTGTCAATTCCAATGCTTGCAATAAATTCCCTTGTATATTTCGATTCGTTGTCACATTTTCTCGAGTTGGACGACCCAAAGCTGTTAGAAATGCATCATTTTTCACTAAAGAGGCTCTAGCAAAAGGTATTTCCTTAAAAATTTCAAGGGGCAAGGATTTTTTAGCAATCATAGAATCAGTGTACATAGGTTGAAAAACCTGACTCAAACCATCAGAAAACTGTTCGGCACTAAGTCGTCTTCTCACCGGTCCTTTGAAAACAAAATTGGAGGCTGTAAGTAATTCTTGAGACTTCAATCCAACTGGTTTCATTTGATATGTTTTGGAAGTCATGATTAGTCGAATCAAACGTTTGATATCTGATCCATTTGTAGAAAAATCTGAGGCCAACCAATCTAATAAATCTTGTGACCAAGGTGCATTGTCCATTGCATCCACTGGCTCAACCATGCCTCTTCCCATCATTTGGGTCCAAATTCGATTGACAAATGTTCGATATAATCTTCCATTTTTCTTTTGAACAAATATTTCTGCCAGTTGTTTCAAACGATTTGGCAGAGTAACATTTGAATTTATTTGTCCTAAGGCCGGGTAAAGAATACTGTATCCTGCCATTTTTCCGGTTGGAAGATCACACTTATGAATTTCCAAAGTTTTTGTTGAGAAGACATTTGCAAAACCATAAGCTTCCTCTAATTTCCAATCACTGATAAAGGAATCATGACAAGAGGCACATTTTAAATTAAGGCCCATGAATACCTGTGCCACATTTTGTGCAGCCTGCATTGGGGCACTTTGGCTTGAATTAACTGTACCTCGCCAAATTATTCCTTTGATAAACCCTTCAGATTCTTTCGTAGGATTAATTAGCTCTCTGACAATATTATCAAATGATTTATTGGATTTTAAGGATGCATAAAGCCAATGTCCTATTTGAGACCTTCCGCCATCAATATAGCCCGGACCAGCATAATCATTTCGCAATAAATCATTCCAAAAGGTTAGCCAATGCTGAGCATAAGAAAAATTTTGATTAAGTAAATAATCAATGAGTACTTCTCTTTTCTTCGGATTTTTATCTAAAACAAATGTATTTGTTTCTTCCGGACTAGGCAGTAAACCAATTACATCTAAATAGGCTCTTCTAATAAATTGGGCATCCGTTAAAGATTGATTGAAATGAAGTCCCTTTGATTGAAAATATTGTTCAACAAAACAATCAATTGGGTTTTTAAGTCCTTTCACAAAAGGAACTTTAGGAGTTCTAGGAGCCAACTCAGCCACTCGATATAAACTTTTTTCAGGTCCATTGGGCCAAGAAGCACCTGTCTTAATCCAATATTCCAATAGTTCGATATCTTCAGCATTCACTCTTTTACCTTTGGTAGGCATGGCATCCTCATGGCCTTCAGGTAATTTAATTCTTCTAATGATTTCACTTTTTTCTGGGTAGCCAGCCATTAAAATAGGACCACTTTCTCCTCCTTTAAAAATAAATTCCTTTTTATCTAAACGTAATCCACCCTTCGTTTTAGTTGCATTATGACATGAATAACATGAATGTGCTAAAATTGATCTCACTTTAATAGTTAACTCCGAAATTTGGTCTTCTGTAAGATTGGTATTTTTTACATTTACGAATTTATCTATACCATAATCATCTATTAAAGCAGGTAAATTTTGTGGTAAAATGGATTTAAATTTTTGATTTGAAATAGTTTGGCTATTATTAATCCAATCCTCTAAAATTTTAATATCTTCAGGAAGCATTCTATTTCCTTTTGTTGGCATTGCATCATCATCTGATTTTGGTAATTTAACTCTGCGAATCATTTCACTTTGAGAAGCATTACCAAAAACCAAAGCGGGTCCACTTTTACCGCCTTTCAAAATAAAATTCAAATGATCCAAACGTAATTTCCCTTTAGACTTTTTGGGACCATGGCAATCAATACAATATTTATTTAAAACTTGCTGAGCTCTAATACCCAGCAATTCTTTAGAATCAGATTTAAAATTTGACGATGAATTGGTATCATTTAAAATGACACCTCTCTTTCCAGAAAGGCTTTTATTTTCAATTTCATCATGACTTTCCTCATTTCTAACTAGTGTTCCTCCAAAATGTCCAGTCAAGGAAACAGCAACTACCGCTAAAAATATAAATATTCGATAAGAACGGATTTCCTCATAATAATGTGCAACAAAAGCGGCGACAATTAAAACGGTAGTTGCTAAACCAGACCATAGATGTTTTTGGATCAATAACCCATCATCACCTTCCTTTACATATAAAACAAATCCTAAACCAATAGATAATAAAGCTGAGATAACTGCAATAAGCAGTAAAATAAATTTGGTTGGTTGAAAATTAAGATGTGATTTTTTAAATGCTATTAATTCAAACAAAAGTAAAATGTAACACAAACTTATTGGAAAGTGTACAAATAATGGATGTAATTCCCCTATATTTTCAAATAAATTCATAAAAATACAGTTCTTAATTAACCTAATTGGTGGCCCATTTAATTGCGTAATTAATCATTTTAACATAATCAGAATTTTCCCAAACATCTTTTGAATGACCCATAGAAGTATAAAACGTTTTTCCCTTACCTACATTTTTATACCAAGCAACAGGATGAGTTTTACCCATCCCAAAGTTTTTATCCTTTATCCAAAGTAAATTACCATTTGGTATAATCTTTGTCCCATCAATTTGATACAAAATGGTAACATGTTGAGGTTGCTTAAAAAATACATACCATTCATCTGTATTTTTCCAATTGGAAGATAAATTATTCACAAACAAACTATCTGATTTCTCAGTCATTAAAACATCCGCTTGCTGAAATTGAGGATTTAATGGATGATGTGAAAATTCAGCACCTAATAAATTTTTAATGTACCAATCCCAATGATGAGAGCTATCCCCTGCACCATGTATTCCCATCAATGAACCGCCATTTTCAACATATTGTTCAAGTGCCAACTGCTGTTCATCATTTAAAACTCGACCTGTAGAATTGTTAAATATGACTAATTCAAATTGTTTCAATTGTTCTTCATTGAAAATACCACCCTCCTCTGTAAAATATACATATAAATTATTTTGCTTGGCTATTTTGTTTAAAATAGGAATTGAAGCATCTATCGATTCCCCATGTCTAAATCCAGTAGTTTTAGAAAAAACTAAAATAGATTTTTGGTTAGTGGGTATTACTAAATTTGGCTTTTCAGTTTCAAAACTTACTGGAAAACCATTCTGAACTTTATAAAAAAATAAAGCACCCAGTGAAAAGAGTATAACTAGAATTGTTAAAACGATCCAAAAAGTAATTTTTAAAATTTTTTTCATAATTAATTAACGTTAAATAGACTGCTAACTATTCTAATACTTCAATCTTTGTAAAATTATGTCTTCTAACAAAACTAGTAAGCAATTTAATGTTAGAAGTATGGTTATAATTTTTATAAACCATTACCAAAACCGTAGTATTATTGTCTAGGTATATTTTGGCAATATTTGATTCAAACAGTTGATTTGAAACTAAATAAGTAAATTCATTATCATATTTGGTCTCGGAAATTACATAGGATTTATTGGGTTTGAGTAGGTTTAAATTAGTAAAATCAGGAAAATTCATAACACCTGATTCAACCATATTTTTCGCAACATTTTTATCTAATTCATAAATGGTATTTTCTTGAGAAGTTTTGAAATTATAAGCATCTAGAAGTACACGTTGGCGATCAAGTAACAAATAAGAATAACTTTTAAATAAATTAAATCCGTAATTGAAAATAGAAATCAACAATAAAGAATAGTTCAATAACTTATTTTTTGTTTCTAATAATAAAAACAAAAACAACATTAAAAAATAGAGGTGATAGGAAGAAAATCGTACAGCAACGGAAGTACCAAATGCATGATTTACACTAGGACTGTCTACTCTTGTAACCTGCACAAGTGCTCCAACAAATAATAATGAGATGAAAATCATGACAGAAAACATTTTTTCATCTTTAAATTTTTCTTTTAGAGAGCCAGGTATTTTGAAAAAATACAAACTCATTCCACTTAAATATAAAAAGCCTAATAATGAGGCAATTTTAAAATTTGTAAATAAACCACCCACAAAAATCAAAATTCCTTGAAAAAAAGAAATTGAAAAATAATATTTGGTGGGAGGTAATTGTAATAAATTACTAGAATATTTAATTCCTAAATAGAACACCAAAATATTGGCTAAGGAAATAAAAATATAAACATATTTATGCTTAGAATCCAACATCAAGGACGTCAAAATTAAAAATAATATAGCCCCAATTGCTTCAGAAGAAATAAAAATTAAAGCCAAATTACTAACAAGAAATGCAATTTTTAAGTCCTTTTTAATGAATGCATAATAAGAAGAAAATACAATTAGAAATAATAAGGCTGCTCCATGTTGAAGTACTCCAATAACATTGTAGTTATCAAAATTACCTTTTAAACAAAAAAATAGAATAAAAAAAACGATTTTACTTATCGTAGACCATTTTTGTTTTTCAAAATATTTTAAAAAAATAAAAGCAATACCAAGTACAAATAGTTGTAAAAATAATGTGATTGATTTGTAATTAATAATCCCAAAAATTTTGAATTGTATTAATAAACATAATTTCATTAATAGATTAGAATGCACCCCACCATTAAATGGATAATAAAATTCTTTAAATGAAAAGGAGTTAAAAGATATATTTCTAACTAAATCGATAAATCCAAGGTCATCTCCAAATGGAGGAAATGCAACTATTAATGAATTACCAATAAGTAAATGAAAAATAAATAGACAAATAATAAGTCCAATTACTAATAGATTATTTTTAAAAAATGTCATAAATTTTATTTACTCCTATGCAATATACTTTTGAATGTGTTCAAAGCTCTTTTTAATCAATTCGGCTTCAGTCGTATAATTTTTTCTCCAAATACATGCTGCAGGCAATAAAGGGGTAAATGCTTCAACAACCAACCATCCTTTGTAATTCATTTTTGATAGTCCATCAAATACATTATCCCAATGGACCTGACCTTCGCCTAATGTAGCTCTAGTACTTTCCGACAATTGTATATGACCTACTTCATCAGCTATCCTAACCATTGCTTCTCCTGTATTGAATTCTTCAATATGAGCATGAAAAGTATCAAACATGATTTTAACGTTTGGATGATTAATGGCTTTCACCAAACAATATAATTGATCAGCCGAACTAACAACATAATTTTCAAATCGATTCAAATATTCCAAACCTAGAATTACTCCATGTTTTTGTGCATGTTCCGCTACCTCTAACATGCTTTCTTTAGACCAATCTAATTCTTGTTGAGTAGGTGCTGCTCCAGAAAAAACCCCTAAAGCAGAGTGATATGGTCCTGAAAGATAACTGGCACCTAAAAATGCAGTTACTTCTACAGCTTTTTTTAAAAAGGCTATTCCATTAGCACGAACCGATGGATCGGATGAAATTGTATTCATTTCAGCTCCTAAAAAAGTAACTGTAAAAACCTCTAAGCCTAAACGATCAATTTCTATTTTCCATGGTTTCCAATAATCAATATCAGTAACAAAAATGGGAATTTCCACACCTTCATAACCCACTTCTTTAATATAGGATAAATGTTGTATGATTGATTCATTCATATCTGGTCCATAAACCAGCGTGTTCATTGCTATTTTATATTTCATAATCTTCTACTTTCTAATACTAATAATTATTTAGAACTTACCATTCCTCTGTAGGGAACATGGATATCTAAATTTCCTTTCCAATTAGTAGGGACTTTTAATCCTAATTCCCAATGTATTGCATTGACTACCAGATGCTGAAAAGCTTCTACAGAAAAATCTTCTGGATGTCCCATGGTCGTAAAAAACACCCTACCGTTGTACCTATTTTTCCAAGTCCATGCAACAGGTTGATCAACGGCCTCTTTATCAGGATCAATTGCTTTACCCATCAATAACCATTCGGATCCTTTTACCGGAAAATCAGGTAATACTCTGTACAACCAGGATCTAACGTGGAAATTAGGGTCTACTCCATTCAATATAGGATGTTTTTTTGCTTCTGGAATCATTCGGACATCTGTACTAGCCTTATGACCATAATGGGTGTGACCCGACTTTCCGGCCCAACCTGGTGGAGCTCCAAAAGCACGCTCTGCAAATCCGTTATAAGATTCCAGTGAATCACCTTTAGGATAATTAAAACTGTGTGTACTTGTTCTAAAACCCATTATTGGTTTACCTGATTGCAGATATGCTTCTATTTCAGCAATTTGGTTGGAAGGCAATATTCTCCATCTCAAAAAGAATACGGCTAAATCCGCCTCCCTTAATGCCTCAAGGCCAGGTATATTCTTTTCTGAGTTTTGATCGGGATAAGAGCTTAATACTTTCGTTCTAAAACCATAGTTTTTTTCAAGGAATGAAGCCATTAATGGTAACGTTGATTCTCCGCTGTATTCATGGTCACCACATACAAACACAACCAAAGGCTTTTTCTTTTGTGCATGTAATGCTAAAGAAAAGCCAAAAATTA
>JBEBDG010000102.1:0-8024 GCA_041157165.1 Bacteroidota bacterium | reverse complement strand
TAGCTGAACCAAATCCGCCTTTTAATGCAGAATCTTCTAAGGTTACAATTTGAGAATATTTTTCAAAAATGGAATGTAGAAGGGTTTCATCTAAAGGTTTTGCAAAGCGCATGTCGAACAGGGCCACTTCAATACCTTCTTTTTGTAATATTTCTCCCGCTTTTATAGCTTGGTTTCCTATATTTCCTAAACTTAAAATAGCAATTTCTTTTCCTTCCTTTAGTTGGATACCTTTTCCGATTTCTATTTCTTGAAATGGAGTTTTCCATACTGGCATAACCCCCTCACCTCTAGGATATCGAATCGTGATAGCTTGTCCCAATTCTTTGAATGTATCCAAAGAAGCAGTGTACATGATATTTCTTAGTTCTTCTTCATTTCTTGGAGCAAAGACAATCATGTTAGGTATACAACGCATATAGGAAATATCATAATTACCATGGTGGGTTGCACCATCTGCACCGGCGAGTCCTGCACGATCTAGGCAGAAAATGACAGGTAAATTTTGAATACAAACATCATGTATGACCTGATCGTATGCACGTTGCATGAAACTGGAATAGATATTACAAAAAACTGTTAAACCCTGTGTAGCTAAACCAGCAGAAAAGGTTACCGCATGTTGCTCAGCAATTCCTACATCAAAAGCTCGATCTGGCATTGCACGCATCATGATATTGAGGGATGAACCAGAGGGCATAGCGGGTGTAATGCCCATAATCTTATGATTTTGTTCGGCAAGTTCTAATAAGGTATGCCCAAAAACATCTTGGTATTTGGGTGGTTGCGGGTCATCATATGTTTTCTTCTGTATTACCCCTGTTGTTTTATCAAATTTTCCTGGTGCATGCCAAAGTGTTTGATCTTTTTCTGCCAATGAATATCCTTTTCCTTTAGTTGTTATGCAATGCAATATTTTTGGACCAGGAATATCTTTTAGGTCTTTTAGAACAGTTACAAGATGTTCCACATCATGGCCATCAATTGGGCCAAAATATCTTAAATTAAATGATTCAAATAAATTACTTTGATTTAAAATAGAGGCTTTTAGTCCATTCTCAATTTTAGAAACAATCTCTTGGGCAGATTTTCCAAATTTTGACATTTTACCTAATAATTTCCACACATCATCCTTCATTTTATTGTAGGTATGCGAGGTTCGGATATCCGTTAGGTATTCCTTTAATGCACCCACATTTGGATCGATTGCCATGCAATTGTCGTTTAAGACAATTAATAAATTATTAGGGATATCTCCTGCATGATTCATCGCTTCAAATGCCATTCCGGCTGTCATCGAGCCGTCTCCAATGACTGCAATGTGTTGCCTTTCAAATTCTTTTTTGTAATTAGAAGCCACTGCCATGCCTAAAGCGGCAGAAATAGAAGTGGACGAATGGCCTACTCCAAAAGCATCAAATGGACTTTCTGCTCTTTTAGGGAAACCTGAAATACCACCAAGCAAACGATTGGTATGAAAAACTTCTCGCCTTCCTGTGAGTATTTTATGTCCATAGGCTTGATGCCCAACGTCCCATACTAATTGATCGTCTGGGGTATTAAATACAAAATGAAGAGCTACGGTTAGTTCGGTTACACCTAAGGAAGCACCAAAATGTCCACCATTTACAGAAACATTATCAATTATAAATTGGCGCAATTCTTGGCAAACATGAGGTAATTCCTTTGAGGCCAATTTTCTTAAATCGGCCGGCGAATTGATTTTACCCAATATTGGTCCTGGTTCAAATTGCATACGGTTCTGTTTGTTGATAATTTACAAATGTAAAAAATCTTTTTCTCTAATTGTTTTTTTGACTTGCTTTAAAAAGTCTTCTTTTTTCAAATTTATTCAAGCTGTCGTATCCTGATTTTGAAATTTTATCTAAAATTTCATTTAATTCATCTTCCTCTATTTCAGATTCCTCTTGTTCCGCATGTGGATAGAATTCTGATTTTAAACTACCTATGTAGCTTACAACTTTAGGTCTTTCTGTTTGATGAATTATCCATTTTTTTCTGAAATTTAATCCAAATAAATAACCCATTAAGGCTCCACCCAAATGTGCAATATTTCCACCGGCATTACCTCCCGTGGTTTCAATGAACGACCAGATGACATAAAAAATGGATATGTATTTAATGGGAATCATTCCAAAAAAGAAAAGAGACACTCTGTAATTTGGACGAATGGTTGCCGCAGCAACTACGATCGCATAAATGGAGGCGGAGGCGCCGTTTAAAAGGGCAGGTCCTCTCATAATAAAGTATGAAAGACTATTTGATACTAACAAATAGGCAATTCCTCCTGCTATCCCCCCTAAAAAATACAATTTAACAACTTGTTTTTCCCCTGTAAAATCACTCAAAATGGTTCCAAACCAATACAAAATTGCCATGTTAAAAAGTAGATGGAAAATTTCAGCATGAACGAAAAAATAGCTAATAAAAGTCCATGGCTTGTAATAGGCAAATGTATATTGATTGGATAGCGAAATCCAATTAAAAAGTGTATTGTATTTTAGGGAGTCATTCCCGAGAATAAATATTACTTTGGTGGCAATAATAGCCATGAAAATGATACAATTGGTTATGATAATTTTCATCAAACCTTTTTGAGGATGAGTGAAAATTGATTTGATATCATTCCAAATGTCGTCCATTTCAATAAAAATTATTGCGTTTGGTTCCCCAAAATTTTAATAAAATCACTGCAAAAATCATACCTCCAATATGTGCAAAATGAGCGACATTATCCCCTGTATTTTTTTCGATTCCTGAATACATTTCATATAATCCATATAATGTCACAAACCATTTGGCTTTTATGGCAATGGGAAAAGGAAACAAATACATCTCAGAGTTTGGAAATAAATAGCCAAAGGCCATGATGATTCCAAAAATAGCTCCTGAAGCCCCGCCAAGGATGGAGGAACTTACAATCTCTTGATAATTTTGTTGGACAAGCGAAATATTGATTAGTCCACCAGGCACAGAGATTTTGCCGTATTTTAACCAATAATCTGTCAAATTAATTGCATTTGGATCATCAAGTACTATTCGTGTTGCTCTTCTAAGATCTGAAAAATCAACATAGTACTGAATACCCATGTATAAAAGTCCGGCACCAACCCCACAGAAGAAGTAGAAAAAGGTAAATCGTTGCTTGCCCCAAATACGTTCGAGCAGACTACCAAACATGAATAAACCAAACATGTTACTGATAAGATGCATCAGTGAGGAATGAATAAATAAATAGGTAATTATCTGGTAAAAATGAAAATCTTTAGATTCAAAATAATGCAAAGCAAGCATCTCAGGCGATAGTAAACCTATGGATGTTAAAAGATAAACCAAGATATTTATACCCAGTAATTTTTTTACAGTTGGTGTCAGTTGTTGAAGCATTTTATTCCTCGTAACCCCAGTCGGTTAAGTTTTTTAAATCCTTTACTAATAAGCCCATTTCTTTGAAATACGCACGTATTTCATCTACTTTTTCATAATTTTTATTGAATTTAAAATCCTTGTATAAATTCAATAAGCCATTAGATAAAGCATCCCAATTTTCATTTTTTTCTTCAACTAATCCTAAAACCTCTTCCATAAAATTAAGGTAATTGGTTTTAAGTATATCAAATCCTTCTTTCCCTAATTGTTCGAAGCCAAGCTGACCTGTGTAAAGTTGATTAATTTTTTTCAATAAATTAAATAATTGAGCAATTCCAATCGCTGTATTTAAATCATCATTCATCCCCTCATAAAATCCAGTAACTGCCTTTTTAACTTCCTCTACATGTTTTTCGTCAATGGCTTCTATTACATTAGTTGGAAATTCCATTCCACGAATAATTTTTAGTCCATTGGCTAATCTTTTATAACCCTTTTGAGCAGCTTTAAGGGCTTCGTTTGAGAAATCAAGGGTACTTCTATATTGGGATTGCAACATGAAAAAACGTACTGTCATTGGACTATAAGGCTGTTCCAATAAAGGATGAGAGCCAGCTATTAGCTCTGAAGGCAAAAATGAATTTCCAAGTGATTTACTCATTTTTTGACCATTCACAGTTAGCATATTGGTATGCATCCAATACTTAACAGGTGACCTGTCATAGGCTCCTTTGGCTTGTGCTATTTCACATTCATGATGTGGAAATTTTAAATCCATTCCACCCCCATGTATATCAAATTGGTCTCCAAGGTATTTATGACTCATACATGTACATTCTAAGTGCCATCCAGGGAATCCATTTCCCCAAGGGGATGGCCATCGCATGATATGTTCGGGAGAGGCATTTTTCCAAAGAGCAAAATCTAGTGGATTTCTTTTTTCTCCAATGCCATCTAATTCACGTGTTTCGGTTAATAAATCTTCCAAGATGCGACCCGAAAGTTTACCATAATCGCCTCCATTTTTATTATAAGCTTCAATGTCGAAATACACAGAACCATTTGATTCATAGGCTAGACCTTTCTCTAATAAGATTTTGGTAGTTTCAATTTGTTCGACGATATGACCAGTTGCGGTAGGTTCTATACTTGGAGGTAATAGATTAAAAGTTCTTAAAACGCTGTGGAAATCATTGGTGTAACGGTAGACGATTTCCATCGGTTCTAATTTTTCTAATTTGGCCATTTTCCCAATTTTGTCTTCCCCTTCATCTCCATCCCCAACTAAATGACCTACATCAGTAATATTCCTAACATATCGAACCTTATATCCAATGTGACTTAAATATCGATAAAGGATATCAAAAGAGGTAAAAGTTCTTAAATTACCTAAATGTACATAATTGTAAACGGTTGGTCCACAAACGTACATCCCAACATGCGGGGCATTTAAAGGTTGAAATAGTTCTTTCTCTCTACTTAATGTATTGTAAATCTTTAACGCTTGCATCGTATATTTTAAACCTTATGCCGAATTTGGACTTAAAGGAATTAAAATTACTGCATTCTTTTTATGTTGCCAAAAAATCAGCAGATAATCACTTATCTTTGTTGTATTATTCTCAGGTATGCGACTACAAGAAATCGGCGAAAATAAAAAACTTCAAAAGCAATTCTTAGAATTCCCTGTTCATTTGTATGCAAATGATGCCAATTGGATTCGTCCATTAGATAATGATATTCAATCCATATTCAACCCGCTTAAAAATCCTCATCTGAAAAAAGGGGAAGCCATTAGATGGTTATTACTCAATGAAAGGGAGGAGGTGATTGGTCGAGTTGCTGCATTTCATGATGGAAAAGAAGCGAAGGAAGGAGAAATTACCGTGGGAGGGATGGGTTTTTTTGAATGTATTGAAGATGAGCAGGCTGCTTTTTTATTGTTTGATGCTTGTAAAAATTGGCTTAAACAGAGAGGATTTGAGGCAATGGATGGTCCGATTAATTTTGGTGAGCGAGATAGCTTTTGGGGATTAATGGTAAAAGGTTGGGAATTTGAACCTACTTATAAAATGCCTTGGACCAAAGAATATTATATTCGTTTTTTTGAAAATTATGGTTTCAAAGATTATTTCCAGCAATTAGTTTATGTCTCTTCTATTCGAAATCCTAATGTATCTGATGCTGTGGAAGAAAAAGCAAGAAGAATCTTTGAAAATCCAGAATATTCTTTTCGACACATTGAGAAGTCTAATTTGGCCAAGTATGCAGAAGATTTTAGAATAATTTTTAATGCAGCATGGGCTAAATTTCCTGGTGTAAAAGAAATGAGTTCAGAACAGGCACAAAATTTAGTCAAAAAAATGAAGCCGATCATTGATGAACAATTGTTGTGGTTTGCTTATACGGAAGAAGGTGCTCCTGTTGCCTTTTTTATTGTTATACCAGATTTAAATCAAATCATTAAACATTTAAATGGAAAGTTAAATGTTTTCGGAATGATTAAGTTTTTGTTATTGAAATCAAAAGGTGTTTTAACTCGAGCTTGTGGAGTTATTTTTGGAGTTGTACCAGAGCACCAAGGCAAAGGAGTAGAGTCAGCCATCGCATTACGTTTTCGTCAGGTAGCACGTGAAGACCCTTTTTATCCTTATGAAACGATGGATATGAATTGGATTGGTGATTTTAATCCTAAAATGTTACGATTTGTTTCACAATTAGGAGCCACTAACGACAAAACATATATTACATATCGATTATTGTTCAACCCCAACCAGGCATTTGAACGTTGCCCACGTGTTGGTTAATTTTATTTCTATGAGTTTATTATCTATTGGTACAGTTGCTTTTGATGCTTTAGAAACGCCTTATGGTAAAACCGATAAAATTATCGGAGGTTCATGTACTTACATAGCTTTGTCAGCTTCTTTTTTTCTACCTAGAGTAAACGTCGTTGCCGTGGTTGGTGATGATTTTCCTCAAAGCTACATGGACATGCTACAATCAAAAAACATCAATTTAGAGGGCTTGCAAATCAAAAATGGTGAAAAATCTTTCTTTTGGGCAGGTAAGTACCATAATAACATGAATGATCGTGATACTTTAGTGACTGAACTAAATGTGTTAGCAGATTTTCAGCCAAGTGTTCCAGAAAGTTACCAGGATTGTCAATATTTAATGCTAGGGAATTTAACCCCTCAGGTCCAAATTGATGCAATTAATGGTTTGAAAAATCGCCCAAAATTAATTGTCATGGATACCATGAATTTTTGGATGAACGTTGCAATGGATGATTTGAAACGTGTTTTAAAGATGGTTGATGTTTTATGTATCAATGATGAGGAGGCGCGACAATTATCCGAACAATACTCTTTAAAAGTTGCCGCTCGTTTGATCATGGAAATGGGGCCTAAAACATTAATCATTAAAAAAGGGGAACATGGAGCCCTGCTCTTCCAGGAAGATAAAATGTTTTATTGTCCGGCCTTGCCATTAGAGGATGTATTTGATCCGACAGGTGCTGGTGATACTTTTGTAGGTGGCTTTATCGGTTATTTGGCTAAAACAGATGATATCAGTTTCGAAAATATGAGAAAAGCGGTGGTTTATGGGTCTGCTATGGCATCTTTCTGCGTAGAAAAATTTGGAACGGAGCGCTTATTTGAGATAAGTGAATCAGAGTTAAATGGCAGAGTGAATGAATTTAAAGAGTTGGCTAAATTTTAGCCAACTCGAACATCTAGCATTTCGTCTAATTGCAAATATTGATTTGCCAATTGATGGATATCTTCTTTGGTACAATCTAAAATTTGTTGTTGGAAGTCATCATAGAAATGTGTTGAAAGATTTTCTAGGCATAAAATTTTAACCTTTTCTGATATTTCAAAGGCTTGGGTTAACTCACCAATGAAACTTCCCAATAAATAATTTTTAACTAATTGTAGTTCATCATCACTTACTATTTCATTTTGTAGTAAATGAATTTCCTTTCGAATTTCATCAATTGTTTGATTGGTATTTTCTTTTTTCACATCCGTTCCCACTACCCAATAGGCTCCTCGTTGAAGGGCAACATTAGAGGATGAAATTCCATAAGTAAAACCCTTGTCTTCTCGTATATTCTTTTGTAATCGAGAACCGAAAAATCCGCCCAATAAGGTGTTTAGTACCGTAAATTTAAAGTAATCTGGATTATTTCTTGTTAGTCCAATTATTCCAAACCGAATGGATGTTTGTAAAGCATTTGGTTTTTCTTGGTAAAATTTTTTGCTAGGACCGGTTTTAAGACTAGGGACTTGTTTAGCTTGAAAATGTTCTATTTGAATTTGTCCAATTGTTTGGTTTATTAATTGAAACTCATGGTCTGAAATTTTACCTGAAATAATGACTATTGGTTGCTGCTTTTTCCAACGTTCGTTATAAAAAGACCATAAATCATCATGACTTATTTTTCGAAGAATTTGTTCATTTGAAATCCTTCCATAGGGATCATTTTCAAAAATGTGTTGTCTAAAATACTGATTTGCTGCAAAGGAAGTTTTCTCCCAATTATGTTTATTTTTTTGAATCTCTATGTTCAATTCTTGTTCAAAATCTTTTGGATTAATTACGCTATCTTGAATGATATCTATTAC
>JBEBDG010000101.1:0-8042 GCA_041157165.1 Bacteroidota bacterium | reverse complement strand
TGCGTTATTCTGGTGGAAACATGATTATGAACAGAACTCGCCAAGATTTATTAAGTCAAAACTTTGTAAACAATGGTACAGAAATTTTAGGTAGATGGATTAGCCAAGAAAATCCTGGAGATGGAATGACTCCTCGCCAGTGGTCTGCAAGGGGAACCTTTATAAATTTAGACAACGCAGCAAGTACTCGTTTTGTTGAAAAAGGAGATTTCTTACGTGTAGATAATATTTCTTTAGGATATCGTTTGCCAAATTCTATCACTAGAAAATTAGGAATTGACCGTATGAGAATTTATGGTTCTGTTCAAAATGCCTACGTGTTCACTCCATATAAAGGTTTAGACCCAGAAACCAATACGAATGGATTTGGTGTTGACTTCAATGGAAACCCGCAACAAAGAACATTTATCGTAGGTTTAAATTTAGGATTTTAATAATTAGAAAGGTTATCAATGAAAAATTTACATAAATCCACCAATTTATTTTCTAGGAATTTAACTTGGTTTAATGCATTCTTGTTAATTACGATAATCAGTTTGAGTTCTTGTGAAGAAATCACTGATTTACAACCAAGCAATAGTTTTTCTGAAACTACTGCTTTTACTTCAGCTGCACGTTGTGAATTATCAATGGCAGGTGTTTATGATGCGGCTCAGTCTGGTTTTTATGCTGGTGGCGCTGTACGTGGTTATCCTTTTGGAGCTGCTTCTACAGAACAAGGTGATATGCGTGGAGAAGACATGTTGAATGTAGCTACATTTTATGCTATAACTTACGAGGGAACTTATAACTCAACAACAGCAAATAACCAATTTCACTGGGAAACATTGTATGCTTTAATTAACCGTGCAAATGTGGTTATTGATGGTGTAAATGGTGCTGCTGCTAAAGGTGTTATTTCAGCTGAAAAAGCTAAAGAATACGAAGCAGAAGCGAGATATTTACGTGCTTTAGCTCATCATGAATTATTGATTCATTTTGCTCGTCCATTTGCCGAAACGGCTGATGCTTCTCATCCTGGTGTTCCTTATCGTACCATTGCTGTAAATTCACCAGCAACTGTTGATGAAGCGAAATCACAAGGAAGAAATACAGTAAAAGTTTGTTACGACAAAATTATTGAAGATTTGAATTTTGCTGAAGTAAATTTACCTAGTACAAGACCAGGGAGTTTGCGAATTTCAAGAGCTACCAAAGGTGCTGCGATTGCATTAAAGTCTCGTGTTTATTTACATGCAAACAACTGGGCAAAAGTAGTAGAAGAATCTGCTAAATTGGTTAACGGTTCTACTTCATTTACAAGTCCTGTAGGTAGTTATGCATTAACGGCTTCTCCAGATGGACCATTTGCGAGCCCTGGTGCAAATTTAAGCAATACGGAATCTATTTTTTCCATTGAAAATGCATCTATTGATAATCCAGGTGTAAATGGTGCTTTGGGTGCAATGTATGCTAATTCTCCAGGCCGTGCATTAATTGCCATTTCACCGATTATTTGGAATGCTTCTTTTTGGAGACCAACTGACCTAAGAAGATCATTGTTGACAGTATCCTCTGGTCGTGCTTATTTCTCCACTAAATACAAAGATGCCGCAACTTATGTTGATGCCAATCCGATCATTCGTTATGCGGAGGTATTGTTAAACCGTGCCGAGGCACTGGCGCGTCAGGCAACCGGAGTTGATGCAACTGCTTTGGCTTTATTAAATGCTATTAGAAATCGTGCGGTAAGAACAGCAGATGATCAATACACGGCAAGTACTTTTGCTACGAAAAATGAATTGATTACAGCTATTTTAAACGAAAGAAGAATAGAGTTTTTAGCAGAAGGAAGAAGATGGGCTGATATCCATCGTTTAGCAAAGGATGCTACTTTTAGTACAAATGGAGTTCCTTCTAAAGTGGCCTATACTTCAACATCATTTGCATCTTGGAATGCAAACGTTCCTTATGCGGGATCACGTGCAATTGCTGCTATTCCTTATGCAGATTATCGTTTTATTTGGCCAATCCCAATTTCAGAAATCAATGCAAATCCAGTTCTTGCAAAAGAGCAAAATCCTGGTTATTAGTTTTGGATGATAATAAAATTAATTAGGCCCCAACCGGGGCCTAATTTTTTATTTCTTTTTCCCAAACAAATAAAGGGGTTTCCTTTTCTAAAAATATTGATTTTTCTCCAACTCTTTTAAACAGATTTTTTTGCAATACCCTTTGTGAAGCTATGTTTTCTTGTGGCGTTTCGGCAACTATTTTGTATAACCCCTTGTCTTGTGCGCCCCATTTAATTAAAGTCTCAACAGCCTCAGCAGCAATCCCCTGTTGTCTGAATTTTTTATCGACTACATAGCCAATTTCGGTTTCACCTTCGTTGTTGGGTAAGCCAGAAAATCCAATTCCCCCAACAGAGCAGGATGAGGACTTCAAAATTATTTCCCAATTTGTGTACCAACAAAAATCAAAGGAGTATTTGTGTGTTTGAGGAATCCAAAATTCATTCAAGGCTAATTGCATTTCTTGAAAGTAAAACGCTTCCAAATCGAAAGAATTTGTTTGCAATTGAAGGCATGATTCCAACGCTTTTCTCCCCTGATTTTTCCATATTGTCAAAAGTGAATGATCCAAAGGAATTAATTGCAAACGGTCTGATTGGATGGAAATCATGAATGAAGATCTAAATTTACCTACAAAATAGGCACATTGGTCGCAAATACACAATACTATATTTAATTGTTTGCAATTTTGTTTTAGGTTTTTTTAAAACACTCAATTAATGAAAAAATTAATTTTATTATTCGTACTACTAAGTAGTTCAATTTTGTCTTACGGACAAGTACCTAGCACTTTACAAACAGCTCCAAAAGGATCCGCAAAAATCTCTGGTGTGTTGCTAGATTCTACTACCAACAAGCCTGTAGATTTTGCTTCCATTGCTTTGATAAATCCAACTACTAATAAACCAGTAGATGGTACCATGGCAGATCAAGTTGGAAAATTTTCAATTCCGAAAGTGGCTGCTGGGAATTATAAATTGGTCATTTCTTTTTTAGGCTATGAAAGTAAATCAATCATACTAAAAATTAAAGATAAAAATGATGATCAAGAATTAGGCGTTATTAAGTTAAAACCGACTGAGAAGGTTTTGCAGGAAGTGGTTGTGGAAGGTCAGCGTGCTTTCATCGAAGAAAAAGTAGATCGTACTGTTTATAATGCGGAACGTGATGCGACTAACAAAGGGGGAGATGCAACAGATGTATTGAAAAAAGTGCCAATGCTATCAGTTGACATGGATGGTAATCCATCTTTAAGAGGTTCTTCTAATATCAAAGTTTTAATTAATAATAAGCCCTCTACCATTTTAGCTTCCTCAATTACAGATGCCTTAAAACAAATACCTGCAGAAATGATCAAAACTGTTGAGGTAATTACATCTCCTTCAGCTAAATACGATGCAGAAGGTTCTGCAGGAATTATCAATATTGTAACTAAAAAGAATACACTCCAAGGCCTAACGTTAAACATCAATTCATCGGCAGGTATTCGAGGGTCTAATCTGGGCTTGAATGGAAATTTTAGAAATAAAAATTGGGGACTCTCCTTAGGTGGATTTGGCCGTTCAGAATACAATGTATTGGGTAGTTTTGAAAGTACTCAAGTTACTACGGCACCAAATGGTTCTCAAACAACCAATATACAAACAGCAGATTCTAGAAGACAAGGTTTGTTTGGTAATTATCAATTGGGATTTGATTGGGATATCAATAAATTCAATAGCATTACCTCTAGTGTACGTTTTGGTCTACGTAACGGAAATAACTGGCAAGATAATTTAAAGCAAATTCGTAATAATGTTCCAACTAGTTTACGCAATACAAATTCATTGGATCAATCATCAAATGTAGATATCAATTTTGATTATACACATACCTACGATAAAGCGCAAAAAGAATTCAGTATTTTATCGATGTATTCAAAAAATAATCGAACAAATGATTTTTATAATGACATCATGAACCCCCAGAGTTCGATGAGTCAAATTATGAATTCCATTAAAAATGAAAATTCTTCTTTTAATGAAGAAATTACATTTCAAATGGATTATCAAACACCTATAACCAAAATGCAATTGTTTGAAATTGGTATTAAGGGAATTGGAAGAAACGTAACTTCAGACTATAAGTCTTTTAGAAATGCATCTGGAAATAATGAAGCCGGCTATGTGCAGGTAAATGAAGCAACTTTACCTTCAAATGTTTTTGATTATACTCAAAATATTATTGGAACCTATGCAAATTATACGCTTACTACCAAAAACAAGTGGAGTATCAAGGCAGGTGGAAGATACGAATACACCGATATTACAGCCTCTTTTCTTAAGAAAGAAGGTCAGAATTTAAGTATTCCACCTTATGGTGTTTTTGTACCAAGTTTAAATTTTTCAAAAAACTTTAAAAAAGGTACTTGGAGATTTAGCTATAATCGCCGTATCCAACGTCCGGGTATACAGAATTTAAATCCAAATGTAAATGCAACAAATCCTTTAAATATATCAGTTGGTAATCCAAATTTGGCTCCAGAATATACTGCTAATTATGAAGTAAATTATAGTAGATATATCAAGCAGACCTATCTCTCAACAGCTTTATTTGTTCGTAACACCACAGGAGCCATAAGTCAAATTAGAACAGTAATAGGAGATACGGTAAAAACTAAATCGGTGAATATTGGAAGTGAAAATTCGTATGGGGCAAACTTTAATTTCAATATGAATTTATCCAATAAATTGATGTTAGGTGGCGGCGCTGATTTGTCTTATGTTTTCATGACAAACAATAATCCTGATCCTTTATTAAATGCGAAAAATGAAGGTTTAACTTCAAATTTCAGGATATTTTCAAATTATACCATAGGTGGTGGTTGGGGACTTCAATTATTCACCTTCTATCGTCCAAATCAAATAATGTTACAAGGTTCGCAGGGTGGATTTGGAATGTATAATTTAAGTATCCGTAAAGATTTAAAAAATAAGAAAGGAAGTTTTGGAATTGGAGCCGAAAATTTCTTGCAAAATGGTATGATTATCAAAAATGAAACCCATTCACCAACTATTTCTCAGGTAAGTTACAATACCATGAGGAATATGAATTTTAGGGTAAACTTTACTTATAGCTTAGGAAAAATGACGTTCGGACCTCAAAAGCGTAAAAAATCAGTTAATAACGATGATACAAAAGAGGGAGGAGATGCACAACCAGCGCAACCTCAACAGCCAATGCAGATGGGTCCTGGTATGGGCGGAGGAAACCGTGGAGGTGGATTCGGTGGAGGCTTCGGGGGACCGAGATAATTAAAAGTGGAGAGTTGAAAGTGGAAAGTGGAAAGTTGAAAGTTGAAAGTTAAATCTTTTTTATATCTCTCAACTTTCAACTTTCCACTCTCCATTTACTTACTTCTCTCAATGGTAAACGTAATCAAATCGTTTAAAGAATTTCTGAATTCAGAAGGTGGGAATTTTTGAAGAATTTCTCTAGCTTCATTAGCTATTTGATGCATTTTTTCGGTAGCATATTTCATTCCACCAGTAGATTTGACAAAGGCAATAACCTCACGGACTTTTTGAGGATTTTCTGATTCGTTTTTTATGGTCGAAATGATGTATTTTCTTGTTTTTCGATCTGTTTGTTGAAGTGCATGAATCAAAGGGAGAGTCATTTTTTTCTCTTTAATATCAATCCCTAATGGTTTACCAATTTCATCATCTCCATAATCAAATAAATCATCTTTGATTTGGAATGCAATTCCAACTTTTTCACCAAATAATCGTGCTTGGTTTACTAATTCATCTACTGCTTGCGTTGATTGAGCACCAACGGCACAACAAGCAGCAATGAGGGTAGCTGTTTTTTTTCGGATGACTTCAAAATAGATTTCTTCGGTTATATCAAGTTTTCTTGCTTTTTCTATCTGTAATAATTCTCCTTCTGCTATTTCTCGTACGGCTGTTGAAACCGATTCAAGCATTTCAAAATCTTTGTGTTCCACTGAAAGTAATAAACCCTTTGATAATAAGTAATCGCCAACTAATACAGCAATTTTGTTTTTCCAAATCGCGTTTATCGAGAAGAAACCTCTTCTGTAATTTGAATCATCAACTACATCATCGTGTACCAAGGTTGCCGTATGTAATAATTCAATTAAAGCGGCCCCTCGATATGTTTTTTCATTGATTTCCCCAAACATTCCAGCAGAAAGGAAGACAAACATGGGTCTAATTTGCTTTCCTTTTCGTTGAACGATATAATTCATGATGCTGTCTAGCAGCATCACTTTTGTTTTCATAAATTGTCTAAATTTCCCTTCAAACGATTTCATGGGTATAGAAATCGGTGCTTGAATTTTATGGATTGAGACGGACATTTATAGGCTTTAAGCTTTTTTGAGAATGTAATTTACATAATTTTACTTAGTTTTAGAAAACTATTCACTAATTAACAAATGAGTAAAATTCTTGTTTTGGCAGGTGGGTCTGTAAAGGGAGCTTTTCAAGCTGGGGTGATACGTTCCGTTTTTGAAAGTGGGTTTCGTCCTGATGCCATTTATGGGATTTCAGCTGGAAGTTTAAATGCTGCTTTTTTGGTCAATCAATTAGGAAGACAGACCATTGATGGAGAACCCTTGGATTATATAAAAGCTGCAGAAGATTTATGGGATTTTTGGGAAACTAGAATAACGAATCCGACTAACTTGTTTCAACCCTTGAATTTGTTCCAATTAGGATACACGGCCATTGTTAAAAAATTCAGAGGCTTGGTTGATATGAAACCACTTCAATCCTTAATTTCAGATGTATTAAATATACGCAATTTACATGCTAGCCCAATTGGTATTAAGGTAGGTGCGGTGAATGTATTTGATGGTGGAATTAAATACGTTGATCCAAGTGTAGAACATTTTTTTGATTATTTAATGGCCTCATCTGCCATTCCAATTTTAATGCCCGTAGTGAAAATAAATAATGAAGCCAAACGAAGTTTTTTAGATGGTGGTCTCAGGGATGTTTCCCCCATCAAAAAAGCGATTGAAGACGGCGCCACTGAAATTGTAAGTATTTCTTGTCATCCTGAACAAATCGAAGGTGGAGATTTTGACTCTGGAGATTTATTAGCTTTAGTGGATCGTGTGATGGATATTGCAGTTAATGAAATTTTAAATGCAGATTTACGAGAAGCTCAATTGGCAGGTGAATTTGGTAAAAATAAAGTTAAAATTAGCAGTTATCGTCCATCCCAAGCTTTGCAAATAGATATGCAGACTTTTAATAAATATGATATTCGCAGGTTGTTGGAGTTGGGGTATGCGATGGATGAGAGTTGAAAGTTGAAAGTTGAAAGTTGAAAGTTGAGAGTTGAAAGTTGAAAGTTGAGAGTTGAAAGTTGAAAGTTGAAAGTTGAGAGTTGAGAGTTGAAAGTTGAAAGTTGAGAGTTGAAAGTTGAGAGTTGAAAGTTGAAAGTTGAAAGTTGAGAGTTGAGAGTTGAAAGTTGAAAGTTGAGAGTTGAAAGTTGAGAGTTGAAAGTTGAAAGTTGAGAGTTGAGAGTTGAAAGTTGAAAGTTGAGAGTTGAGAGTTGAGAGTTGAAAGTTTATAGTTGTATTTTTTTAAGTAGAAGTAGATGTTTAATTTCTTTATAAAATTAAATAGTACTTTTTAAATTTTAAACATGAAATTTTAGTTGTTATTTTCATCTTTCATCTTTCAACTTTAAAGTTTTACCTTATGAAAAACCTCTTCACCCTTCTGGCCTTACTTCTAACAACTTCGCTTTTTGCTCAAAAAATTGATATCAAAGCTCAATATGCTTTGGCAGGTAAGCAATATGAGCAAATGTTAAAAGATCATCCGGATACAAGTGTAACGATACATTCTGCAAAAAAAGACGGTAGTTATCGAAATTTACCATCAAGTTGGTGGTGTTCAGGATTTTTCCCTGGTGGTTTGTGGTATTTGTTTGAGCAGACAAAAGATGAAAAATGGGAAAAAGCAGCTA
>JBEBDG010000100.1:0-8064 GCA_041157165.1 Bacteroidota bacterium | reverse complement strand
CAAGAGATACATTTAAGGCTTTTGAGTTAGATTTCGATTTCAAATTAACAGAAGGCGCTAACTCGGGTGTAAAATATTTTGTTAATGAGACCTACCAATCTGGAAAATCGGCAATTGGTTTGGAATATCAGGTTTTGGATGACGAAAAACACCCTGATGCAAAATTAGGAACAGAGGGTAACAGAACTTTAGCAAGTTTATACGATTTGATTCCTTCTGTTAAAATTGAAAAACGTTTTCAAAAGAAAATTGGGGAGTGGAATAAAGGTCGTGTGATTGTATATCCTAACAATCATGTTGAACATTGGTTAAATGGATTCAAAGTTTTAGAATATGAAAGAGGTGGTCCTGCCTATCGTGTATTAGTTGCCCACTCAAAACATAAAGTTTGGCCAGGATTTGGGATGATGGAAAGAGGTCCAATTTTATTGCAAGAACACGGAGATTCCGTATATTACCAAAATATTAAAATTAGAGAAATAAAATAGCTCAATTTAAAACCTTTTTAACCCATGAAAAGAAGAGAATTTATTGAAAAAACAAGTTTAGCATCTTTAGGCACATTTGCATTTAGTCCTAAATCGTATAGTAAAATTTTAGGTGCAAACGACAGAGTTCGTGTTGCTTGTGTTGGCTTTTCAGATCGTCACAGAGCTTCTCATGTTCCTCCATTCAAAGCATTGGCCAAAGGCATGAATTTTGAAATGGTGGCGCTATCTGATCTGTGGAATCGCAGAAGAGAAGAAGGAAAAGCCTTTTTAGAAAAAGAATTAGGAGGAAATATTACCACTTATCGTAACAACGACGAGTTGTATGCCGCTAAAGGTATTGACGCCGTTTTTATTTCAACTGCCGATTTCCAACACGCCCTTCATACCATTGAGGCTGTAAAAGCTGGTTGTGATACATACACAGAGAAACCTTTGGCTGAAACAATGGAAGATGCTCGTGCTGTATTAAAAGCAGTAAAAGAATCAGGAAAAATTGTTCAAATTGGTTCGCAAAGAAGATCAGGAGCAAATTATTGGGCTGCTGATGAATTCATTAAGTCTGGAAAATTTGGCGATATCAAAATGGTTGAGTTAATGTGGAACGTTAACCAGCCAGGAAGATGGAGAAGACCTGCCCTAACGAAAGATTTAAAAGAATCTGATATCGATTGGAAACGTTTCTTGATGAATCGCCCAGCAGATACCTTTGATCCAAGAAAATATTTAGAATATCGCCTATTTTGGCCATATTCTTCTGGTATTCCCGGACAATGGATGTCGCATCAAATTGATACGGTTCACTGGTTTTCAGGATTAGCCCACCCACGTTCGGCAGTAGCCAATGGAGGAATTTACCAATGGAATGATGGTCGTAAAAATGCGGATACTTTAACAGTTGTTTTTGATTACGGTCCAGCAGATGATATGAACAAAGGTTTCCAAGTACAGTTCACTTCTCGCTTCTCCAATGGCGCAGGTGGCACCAAAGAAATTTACTACTCAAATGGTGGCGAATTAAATTTAGATACCAATATGATTTCTCCAAATGGTGGATTGTCTGAAAGGGAAGCTAAGGCAATGGGAATGCAAGCCAATTTATTGCCAAGCATGAAAATCCAAGGTGCTTCTCCGGTAGCAACTGATGCCAACACGGGAGGAGATGAATTAACATTTAACCATATCAAAAACTGGATGGAATGTGTTCGTTCTCGTAAAACTCCTAATGCTCCAATTGAGGCTGGATACCAACATTCAATTGCAACCATCATGTCGAATGCCGCTTATCGCACGGGTCAACGCGTTACATTCAACGAAAAAACACAAGAAGTAATGGCTGGAGATAAGGTGTTTAAGTACTAGATGAGTTGAGAGTGGAGAGTGGAGAGTGGAGAGTTGAATTTTAAATTAATTTTTAAACTTTCAACTTTTCACTTTCCACTTTTTTATTTAATCTCCCCCTTTTTTTTTAATATTGTGTTTAAATTAACTAGCGTACTTTATGTCTAAAATTTCAACAGATACCAAAAAGGATTTATACACGCATATTGGCATCATCATTGCGTTGGCATTAGTGTTCTTTTTTGGATTTTTCTTTGTCTATTTGCCTTGGAGTACTCATCACGGTGAAACCATTAAAGTCCCGAATTTAAAAGGACTCAATGTGGAGCAAATGGAAGATTTGTTAGATGAAAACAATTTAACCTATGAAGTATCTGATTGTACATTTACAGCAGATAAACCACCGCTAACCATATTATCTCAATACCCCGTCCCTAATTCTTTGGTCAAATCAGGAAGAAAAATTTACATTACCATCAATTCTGAAACCCCACCCATGATAAAAATGCCAGGTATCATTGGGCTGTCTGTTAGAAGTGCTGAGCAACAATTGGTGATTGCCGGATTAAAAAAAGGATTAGTACATGAGATTAACGATCCTCGTGTTAAAGAAGTTATCGAAATACAAGTTAATGGCAAAAAAATAGATCCAGGTTCCTCCATTCCAAAAGGCACCTTGGTTGATTTGTACATTGGAAATGGAACTGCAGATGTAGAAATTGAAATGCCAGATTTAACCGGAAAACCGTTAGATGAAGTTAATATCATTTTAGCCGGAATGAACCTAAAAGTAGGAAAGGTTACCTATGAGGCCAATGATCAAGTTACTTCTGGTTCTGTTTTTAAACAAGTATGTGCAACTTGTACTGGAACTACCGTAAAACCTGGCGACTTAATCGATCTATGGATTGCAGGAAGTGGAGAGCAGTAATAATTGTTAATTGTTAATTAAGCAATTTTTTATTTTTTTGACTAAATTTTTGACATACTATTTACCCCTTAAAGTTGTAATGAATTAATTAACAATTTACAACTCACAATTATTAGCATGGAAGATATCACAGTAAAAGAATTAAAAGAGCGCATGGATGCGCATGAGCAATTGAACATCATTGATGTACGTGAAGAATATGAATTTGATGAATTTAATATTGGTGCAACATTGATTCCCTTAGGAGAATTACCCGATCGTATTGATGAAATTGAAAATTTGAAAGATGAAGAGTTGATAGTGCATTGTCGCTCGGGTGCTCGATCGGGTCGCGCGAAAGATTATTTAACTTCTATTGGTTTCACGAAGGTAAGAAACTTGTTAGGTGGGATGATTGAGTGGCAGAATAGTTAAAGTGGAAATTGGAAAGTGGAGAATTGAGAGATGAAAGTGAAAAATCGCGCTCAGCTGTGCTGAGCGCGGAATGTTTTTTGAACATTTTTTTCATAAAAAAGATACTTTGTAAGTTAGTACCTCTATAAACTCAAATAGGCTTCAAGGCCGCCTTCAAGATTTTCAGCGTGATACCCTTTTGCTTTTAATAATCTAGTTGCAATAAAACTTTGGGTTCCATTGTAACAGATTACAACATAATTTGTTGATGAATCCAATTCAATAACTCGCTCTAGTAAGTAATCAAGTGGGATATGAATTCCCCCTACGTTAAAATCTTCCCATTCCCTCTGCGTTCTTATATCAAGAATCGACAAATTGGGGAGTTTTTTTTGAAATTCATTAGCCTTCATATTTTTTAATAACTTTCAACTTTCCACTAACTGCTGAAACTCATAGGCACCCTGATGCCTGAACCAGGTCAGTTGTTTTTTCGCATAGTGGCGACTATTTCTCTTCAATAAACGAATCATTTCAGCCTCATCGTATTCGCCACGAAGATGGCCATAAACTTCTTTGTAGCCTAATGTTTTAAGGGCATAGAGATGTTGAAATTCCTCAAATTGCTTAGCCTCTTGCACTAATCCGTTTTTGAGCATTTCGTCCATTCGTTGGTCAATACGCTGGTACAAAATTTCTCTTGGGCGATCCAAACAAATGAGTCGCATTTCAAAGGGTCGATCCGCCTTTTTAGCATTTCTGAAACTTGAATAAGGTTTACCTGTAGATAAACAAACTTCTAGTGCTCTAACGATTCGTTGTGGATTTTGGATATCTACCTGTTCGGCATAATCAGGATCTTTTTGTCTCAATTCATTGGCAAGTACTTCAATGCCTTCTAATGCTAATCGCTCGTTTAATTTTTCCCGTAGTTCCAAATCTACTTCAGGCATTTCATCTAATCCATTTGTTAGCGCTTTTAAATAAAGGCCCGAGCCACCTGTAGCAATAACCACTTCATACTTTTGAAACAATTGATCCAAGAGCTTGAGCGCTTCGCGCTCAAAATCTCCTGGTGAAAAATATTCGTGAATGGAGTGTGAATCAATAAAATGATGCTTGATACCGCCTTGTTCCTCAATGGTAGGTTTTGCAGTACCAATGGAAAGCTCTTTATAAAATTGTCGCGAGTCGGCAGAAATAATTTCTGTATTGTATTTCTTAGCCAACGCTACACAGTAGGCCGTTTTACCAACGGCCGTGGGACCCGCAACAACAATTAATAAGCGTTTTTCTTTTTGTACCATGAACGTCCAGCTTTAGGCTTTTCCGTAAATTTATTAGAAAATTTAGCTTCATTTTGTTTTGTTGAAAGATTATTGGAGGCCGTTCCGGGTTTGGAATTTTTTCCTTTTGTTTCTTTCTTTTCTATTTGAAAAATAGTCATCGGAAACTTATGGTCCTCAAAAACAGGAATTTTCTTCCCAATTAGTTTTTCAATTTCCTTTAAATCTGCTTTTTCCTCAATATCACAAAACGAAATGGCTGTTCCTTTTGCCCCCGCCCGACCGGTTCGACCGATGCGATGTACATAGGTTTCAGGAATATTAGGCAACTCAAAGTTAATGACATACTCCAATTCATCCACATCAATCCCCCTTGCTGCAATATCTGTCGCCACCAAAACTCTTGTTTTTTGTGACTTAAAATTATTTAATGCAGTCTGACGCGCATTTTGGGATTTATTGCCATGTATGGCCTCGGCAGAAATTCCTGCTTTTAATAGGACTTTCACAACTTTATCTGCCCCATGCTTGGTTCGAGTAAATACCAATGCTGTCTTGATCGAAGTATCTTCCAGCACATCCAACAACATATTGTATTTATTCTTTTTATCAACAAAACGTACCGATTGATTGATAATTTCTACGGTAGAAGAAACTGGCGTAACTTTTACCTCTGCCGGATTGTTTAAAATAGAATTGGCTAAGGTAATAATTTCAGGAGCCATTGTTGCAGAGAAAAACAAAGATTGTCTTTTTTTGGGCAACACGGCCAACAGTTTTCTGACATCATGGATAAATCCCATGTCTAACATACGATCGGCCTCATCTAAGACAAAATATTCGACATCAGCGATGGATAATAAACGCTGATTCATCAAATCTAATAATCGACCTGGTGTAGCAATTACTACATCTACGCCACTTCTTAATGCGGTCACTTGTGGATTTTGACCCACGCCACCAAAAATAACAGTTGATTTTAAAGGTAAATATCGAGCATAAGCTGCAAAACTTTCTCCAATCTGAATCGCCAATTCACGCGTAGGTGTAACGACTAATCCTCTAATAGATCTCTTTTTCTGGAATTTCTTAGTGGCATCCATCAATTGAATGATGGGTAATAAAAACGCTGCTGTTTTACCGGTACCGGTTTGGGCGCAACCCAACAAATCTTTCCCTTTCAATACTTCCGGAATGGCTTGTTCTTGTATGGGAGTTAAGTTTTCATAGCCTTCCTCTTTTAATGCTTTTAAAATAGGATCTATGAGATGTAATTCTTGAAATTTCATGAATGAAAATATGAACAGAATAATGGGAAACGAATTTTCCCCAAAGCTGATATACAAAGGTACGGCTTTTTTAAAAAAATATGCTATTTTTGAAGATATAAGGTAAACCTTTACCCAACCTATTTAATTGAATTGTTACATGTTACAAAAAAAGCAGAGCCTTGCCTACATCATTAGTGCGTCTTCCGTTGGAACGCTTATCGAATGGTACGACTTTTATATTTTCGGTAGTTTAGCAACCGTTTTATCCACCAAATTTTTTCCAACAGACAATCCGACTGCAGCTTTTTTAAACACCTTGGCAACCTTTGCTGCGGGATTTGTTGTTAGACCTTTTGGCGCCTTGGTTTTTGGTCGTTTAGGTGATTTAATTGGCCGCAAATATACCTTCATGGTCACACTGATGTTGATGGGTGGTGCCACATTTGCTATTGGATTAGTGCCTTCCTACGCAAGTATTGGCTCTTTTGCACCGATATTAGTTTTGACTTTGCGTTTATTGCAAGGTCTCGCCCTGGGAGGAGAATATGGCGGTGCAGCAACCTATGTGGCAGAACATTCACCCGATAAAAAACGAGGTTTTTACACCTCTTGGATTCAAACAACGGCCACCGTGGGATTAATCATTTCATTAGGAGTCATCATGCTTACCAAAGCCTCGATGAGCAAAGAATCCTTTGATGATTTTGGGTGGAGAATTCCCTTTTTGTTATCCGCCTTAATGGTGTTGGTTTCTTTTATGATCCGAAGAAACATGTCGGAATCACCTCTTTTTGAAAAGGCAAAAAAAGAAGGAAATATTTCTACCAATCCATTAAAAGAGTCGTTTGGACATAAATTAAATTTGAAATATGTGCTATTAGCCCTTTTTGGCGCAACAATGGGACAAGGACTTATTTGGTACACGGGTCAGTTTTATGCGCAAACCTTTTTGATTAAAATTTGTAATATCGACGATACCCAAGCCAATACCATCATGGTGATAGGCCTACTAATTGGTACCCCTTTATTTATCTTCTTCGGAGCATTATCGGATAAAATTGGCAGAAAAGGTATTATGTTGGCAGGTATGTTATTGGGTGTTATTTGTTATCGCCCAATTTTTGATAAAATGTATCAAACAACGAATTTAAGTAATAAAGAAAAAGTAATAAATGCTTCAAGAATTGAGCGAAAAGCTAATTTAATTGAAGGCACCACAGACTCCTTACTAACAACTACCATTACAACAGCTTACACGGACGGAACCATATCCAAGAAAGTAATTAAGCTTATTCAATTGGCAGACTCAAGCAAAGAAGCACCAAAGGCAGATGAAAAAATGACAATTACCATCAATTCATCAGATCGTTGGACGCTCATTGCCATGATTTTCTGTCTCATTTCATTTGTAACCATGGCCTATGGCCCTATTGCTGCCTTTTTAGTGGAATTATTCCCAACTAAAATTCGATATACATCGATGTCCCTTCCCTACCATATTGGAAATGGTATTTTTGGCGGATTAATGCCTGCCATTGCCACCTTTTTGGTAACTCAGGCCAAAGAAGCAAATAAAACAGCCGAAGAAGCAGGCAAAGCAGCTGTCTATGCAAAACCGTATTTAGAAGGCTTAAACTATCCGATTGCACTTGCAGCAGTTTGTTTTGTGATTGGACTTATTTATATCAAAGGAACCGGCCGACACATGGCGGAATAAGAAAAGAATATGAATGCAATAAAAAAAATACTTGGAATTTTGTGGATAGCCCTTGGCGTCGGGGGAGGCTATTATTTAGTCATTTCGCAAGCATTACCCTTATGGAAAGTAGGAGGAAACGATTTAGTTCCTGCCATCATTTACACCTTTATACTCGCTCCATTAATCACCTTGGGTATGTCGGTTTTTGGCTACTATGCGCTAACAGGTGAATTTAATAATAATAAAAATTAAAGAATTTTATTGAACCCATGAGAATTACAAATTTTGCTGCCTATCAAGAAGCTTATAAACAAAGTGTAGAAAATCCAGAGCAATTCTGGGCTAAAATTGCCTCCGAAAACTTTACTTGGCATAAACCATTTACCAAAGTATTGGATTGGGATTTTAACGATTACCAAGTCAAATGGTTTGAAGATGGACAATTAAATATCACTACCAACGCCTTGGATCGCCATGCTGCTAATCAACCGAATACAGTTGCTTTGATTTATGAACCAAACGAACCAGGCGACGATGCCATTTCCATCACCTATAAAGAATTATTAGAACGTGTTTCTCGTTTTGCCAATGTCTTAAAAGCAAATGGCGTTCAAAAAGGTGACCGCGTGTGTATCTACATGCCGATGATTCCTGA
>JBEBDG010000099.1:0-8220 GCA_041157165.1 Bacteroidota bacterium | reverse complement strand
CAGGATGCCGTTATGCGGGCATGGTGGAGGAAAATCGTTTGTCGGTAAAAGATTTGATGTTTCCATTATTTGTAATGGAGGGTAAGCAGACTGAAACGCCAATCGCTTCGATGCCGGGGATTTCTAGATTTACCTTGGATTTATTACTAAAAGAAGTCGAATCATGTATTTCTTTAGGCATTAAATCATTTGCTTTGTTTCCACAAATCCCAGAAAATAAAAAAGATTCAATTGCATCTGAAAGTGTAAAACAAGGGAATATTTACCTTGAATCTATTCATCAAATTCATAAACGTTTTCCTGAAATTGTGATGCTGACAGATGTGGCGATGGATCCATATAGTTCAGATGGCCATGATGGGGTGGTAAAAAATGGACAAATTATCAATGATGAGACCTTGCCCATATTGGCAGATATGGCAGTGGCACAAGCGCAAGCTGGTAGTAAATTAATTGGTCCTTCGGATATGATGGATGGGCGTGTGGGAGTGATTCGTGAGGCCTTGGATGATGCTGGCTACTTCAATACAGGAATTATGGCTTATACCGCTAAATATGCTTCGGCTTTTTATGGACCTTTTCGAGATGCTTTGGAATCTGCACCCAAATTTGGGGATAAAAAGACTTATCAGATGAATCCCGCCAATAGACGAGAAGCCTTGCGTGAAGCATTCTTAGATATGGAAGAAGGTGCTGATTTTTTAATGGTAAAGCCTGCTTTAGCTTATTTAGATATTATTTCATTGTTGAAAGAAAACAGCGATCTTCCAATCGCTGCCTATAATGTTTCTGGCGAATATGCCATGGTAAAGGCAGCCGCACAAAACGGTTGGATTGATGGAGAAAAAGCGATGTTGGAAAGTTTAATCGCAATGAAAAGAGCAGGAGCCCAAGTCATTTTAACGTATTTTGCAAAGGAATTTGCCCAATTAAAAATTGATTAACATGTCATCTAATCGCTATATGCAACGCGGTGTATCTGCGGCAAAAGAAGATGTTCACAAAGCCATTTCAAAATTAGATAAGGGATTGTTTCCTCAGGCTTTTTGTAAAATTTCACCTGATATTTTGGGAGGTGATGAGGCTTTTTGTAACATCATGCATGCAGATGGTGCGGGCACTAAATCTTCTTTAGCCTATTTGTATTGGAAAGAAACAGGAGATTTGTCGGTTTGGAGAGGTATTGCCCAAGATGCGGTAGTAATGAATACAGATGACTTAATTTGCGTTGGAGCAACAGATCAAATGTTGCTGTCCTCGACAATCGGTCGAAATAAAAATTTAATTCCAGGTGAGGTCATTGCAGAAATCATCAATGGAACAGAAGAAGTATTAGAAATGCTTCGTGATAATGGCATTGGTATCCATAGCACGGGTGGTGAAACCGCCGATGTGGGAGATTTAGTGCGTACCATCATTGTGGATAGTACCGTAATTGCTCGGATGAAACGTTCTGAAGTGATTTCAAATGGAAATATACAAGCAGGAGATGTAATTGTTGGATTGGCTTCAGATGGCCAAGCCAATTACGAAAAGCAATTCAATGGGGGGATGGGTAGCAATGGCTTAACCTCTGCCCGACATGATGTATTAAATAACTATTTAGCAGAAAAATATCCTGAAAGTTTTGATCCACAAGTGCCAAGGGATTTGGTGTATTCTGGGTCGAAAAATTTATTGGAGCCCGTTGCCGGGACTCCACTGAATGTTGGACAATTGATTTTATCGCCAACTAGAACTTATGCACCCGTTGTAAGGGCTTTGTTGTCTGAATTGCGCGGACATCTTCATGGGATGGTGCACTGTTCGGGAGGGGCTCAAACAAAAGTATTGCATTTTGTGGATAAGGTACATGTAGTTAAGGATAATTTATTTGAGATGCCGGTGTTATTTGACATGATTCAAAAAGAATCAGGAACTGATTTCAAAGAAATGTATCAAGTCTTTAATATGGGCCATCGGTTAGAAATATATGTTGATCCAACATTTGCTGACCAAATCATTTCAATTTCTCAATCATTTGGAATCCCAGCTCAAATCGTCGGATATGTGGAGTCTTCTGAAACGAAAAAATTAACCATTCGGTCAAAGCATGGTGAGTTTGTTTATTAAGATATTTCTTTGAAAGACACTTTGATATAATTTAAAACATTACTATATTTGCAACCCGAATCAGGAAAGCTTAAGTACAAGGTGGACCGCTGAGCCCTGATAATCACAAAAAAAATCAGTAAAATGAGTGATTTAATTAAATTAGTTGAAGCAGAAAATGCAGCTCGTAGAGCAGAGCATCCGGAATTCAATTCAGGAGATACCATCAATGTTCACGTGAAAATTCGTGAAGGAAACAAAGAGCGTATCCAGGTATTCCAAGGGTTAGTTATCCAAAGAAAAAACCACGGTGCAGGTGAGACCTTTACAGTTCGTAAGGTATCAAATGGTATCGGAGTTGAGCGTATCTTTCCAATTTTATCGCCAAACATCGATAAGATTGAAGTGTTACGTCGTGGTAAGGTACGTAGAGCACGTTTATTCTACTTAAGAGGTAAGCAAGGAAAAGCAGCTCGCGTTAAAGAAAAGAAGAAATAATAGGTTTGATATTTATTATATACCGAAGGCCGTTCCGAAAGGACGGTCTTTATTTTTTTTGAAAAAATACGTAACTTGATTCATTCTATTTATATTCAATCTAAAAGCTATGAAACATTTACTTTTAATTCTATTGTCTTTATTGACTTTTTTATCCGATGCTCAATCAAAAATCCAGTATGGCAATAATAAGGCAGCTGGTAAATATTACCAGATCAATGACATAAAAATGTATCTGGAAACCTATGGTCAGGGAAAGCCGTTATTGTTGATTCATGGGAATGGAGGTTCCATTGAGCATTTAAAAAATCAAATAGCGTATTTTAAAAAAACGCGAAAAGTGTATGTGGCTGATTCTCGTGGGCACGGAAAATCATCTTTTATTGAAGGTCAAGTATATAATTATGATTTGTTGACGAAAGATTGGGCTGTTCTTTTAGATAGCCTAAAAATTTCTAATTTGGATGTTTTTGGATGGAGTGATGGGGGAATTATTGGTTTATTATTGGCACGTGATTATCCACAGCGAATTGCAAAAGTGTATTCTTATGGTGCGAACATGAGTCCAGGTGAAGATGCGATCGAAGGTAGAGTGGTACGAGGTTTACGAAAATTAATTGCAAGCGAGTCGCCTAAAACTCCCTCAGAAAAAAATGCTTTTGCAATCACGAAAATGATGATGGATTATCCGAAAGAAGATTTATCAACCTTTAAAAAAGTTAAAATTCCGGTCATGATAGCAACTGCAGATCATGACTTAATTTTATTAGAGCATAGTTTGCAAATCTATCGAAATTTAGGAAATGCAGCTTTTCAATCCTTCGGAATGGCCAATCACTTTATCAGTTGGGAAGAACCGAATCGTTTAAATAAGGAAATAGAAATGTTTTTTAATAAGCCATTTAAACAAGCAAATTTAGTTCCAAAGGAATATGAATTTCTGTTGGATAAATAGATTTACCATTTTTATGGGGCTATTGAATTGGAAAACTTTAATTTTTTTTAAAATGCTGTAAATAATCTTTATTTTTAAAGATTAATAAAAATGTATGATTGGGGAAAAATTTCGCCGTTTTGATGTCTATTTGGCTTTTCTTTTCGTCATTCTCTTAATTGTATTTAATCAATATTTTAAAGAAAATTTTCTGCTTCAATCTTCGGATGACATTCCTTATTTGAATGCGGCTAATTTTCTCCAATATCCAATTACAAATACATACATTGGCCCATTCTATCCTTTGTATTTAAAATTATTTCTGGTTGTTTTTAAAAATCCGATTGAGGCCTATCAAAATGCTGTGTTATCCTATGGAATGCTATTAGGAACAATTTTTATTTTTTTTATTTTTAAGCGAGAAAGGAGCATAAATAGTTTTGTTATTTTGTTTTTGGTCTTTTTTTTACTGAATCCAAAGCTTTTTGGCATTTTTCCAAAGATTTCATTTTTCTGCTGTTTACTCGTATTTATTTGTTTGTATTTGCTAGAAAACAGATCTTGGAATTATAAATTTTATGTATTGCTTTCGACTAGTTTTCTTCTTTCCTATACGCGTCCCGAATTTTATGTTTCCTTTCTTTTTATCTACCTAGTAGGTATTTTTTATTTAGTAAATCGTAAACTAAATTGGATACCTTTTTTAATTCTGGGTTTATTTTTTGCTCTTTTTGGAACATATTTGCTGGGGGGAATTCCACTTGGATCGAGGGGATTGGATGCCTTCAAGCAACATTTCATCATTAATTATTTAAAGTGGCATCCTGGTGTAACGTTAGGGAATAATCCTAAAGCAGAGTTTGAATTATTCGATAAGGTATTCGGGCAAGTAACAAGTATGCCTCAATTATTGTTTGAAAATCCGAGTTATTTTTTGAAACATATTGGTCAAAATGTACTTACCCTCATGGGTTTATGTCAAGAAATACTTATATCTGGTTTAAAGTTTTTTTCACAACTAATTGGTTTACCCATTATTTTATGGGGCCTTTTATTGGTGATTTTATTGCTAAATATCGATTTTCGCGCTAGCTGGAAAGGAATACGTCCAAAGGGAAAGATTTGGTTTAAATCGTTGATTTTGCCCTATCTATTATTGATATTCCCAAGTATTGTCTCGCTCATATTGATTTATCCAAGGGAGCACTATTTTTTATTTATTGCCTATTTTATTTTATTAGTTTTAATTTTAATTTCTTTGGAAATAAAATTTAAATCCAAATTACTAGAGGGTGCTTCAAGTTTAATCTTGATGGGGTCAATTTGTCTTTTAGCTATTTTCCCAAATAGGATGCATTTTGCACAAAACAAGCTAATTGATTTAACGCAAGTCTTTACAAAGATGCAGCAATTGGGAAATAATGGGCAAAATACTTTTTATTCACCTAATTTATTCGAGCCCATCTTTTTTCGAAAGTATTATAAAAACAATGAAAATATAGATATTACAGAGGCTAATCTACTTACGTTAAAGCCAGATGTGATTTTCTTTAAATACAATCATTTAGATGAACTAAAGTCTTCTAAATTGCCAATTTATAAGGACTATAGGGTCGATAAGCGTTTTTCTAATCAGAATATTCTTATTTTTACAAAAAAGAATTTACGATAACCTAATCCTTTCCACAAATGATACTATTTTTAAGTATACTTTTATTTACAATTAATCCACAACAAGCGATCAAATCATCAACGATTGCCTCAGGTGGATCTACGGTTCAATCCAATGGGAAATATTATAGCCATGTAGTTGGACAGCAAAGTGTTTCAGGTACAGCCACAAAAAATGGTGTGACGATGAGACAAGGATTTAAACAACCTAATTTTTTGGTCAGAAGTATACAGAAATCAGGTTTAAAGGTAAATTTAGAAGAAAAAAATCCAATTGAATATACGGTCTTTCCTAACCCATTTAAAGACAAACTGACCATCAAATTATCTGAGTTAAGTGTTTCAGAAACCTATATTGTTATTTATGATCGTGCGGGAAATGTTTTTTTTGAAAAAAAATATGATGCTGGGATTAATGAAATTTACATGGACAAGTTTGAAAAATTTAAACCTGGGGTTTATGTTTTAAATATTGTTTATAAAGGAAAACCTTTCTCTGCCAATATTATTAAAGATATTGAGTAACATTTATGAATCGTTCAAGAATTGCTTTATTTCTATTATTGGTTTTTTTGGGGAGTGGCTTATATCTAATTTTTAAACAATCGAGCTCCCAAACCGATAGTCAATTAAATACCACAAACTCTTTGGTGGAAACACCCGAGTTTAATGCAGACTCCTCCTATGCAAAGGTAAAAAAACAAGTAGATTTTGGACCTCGTGTTCCAGGTTCTGCTGCTCACAAAGCCTGTAGAGAATGGTTTGTTCAGCAATTAAAGTCTTATGGTTTCTCGGTTCAAATTCAGGAATTTAAAGAGACCTCTTATGAAGGAAAATCATTAATTGGTTATAATATTTTTGCACAATTTCAGCCAGAAAAGGCAAAGCGAATTTTATTGGCGGCCCATTGGGATTCTCGCCCAAAAGCTGATAAAGATTCAGTAAGAACGAATGAACCAATCGACGCAGCAAGTGATGGGGCATCTGGTGCTGGAGTAATGTTAGAAATAGCAAGGGTATTATCATCTACAGACAAGAAACCTTCAATTGGGATAGATTTGATTTTTTTTGATTTGGAGGACTTAGGAAGTACTGAAGATGTCACCGGTAATTCATGGGCATTAGGTTCTCAATATTGGTCAAAAAATATTCAGCCTGCAGGTTATCGACCTTATTATGGTATTTTATTAGACATGGTAGGAGCCAAGGGTGCGACTTTTCCACAAGAAGGATCATCTTTGCAATATGCACAAGGACTTGTACAAAATGTTTGGAATGCAGCAGCAGATTTAGGGTATAGTCAATATTTTATTCAAGAACCCGGTGCAGGCGTCACAGATGACCATACCGCTGTGAATGAAATTGCTAAAATTCAAATGATAGACATCATCGATTTGAAGAACGGAAATGATGTATTTCCGTCTTATCATCATACCCATCGAGATAATTTACAAATCATCGATAAAAATACATTAAAAGCAGTTGGACAAACCTTGTTACAGGTTTTGTATCGAGAATAATTTATGGAGGAAAATTTAAAAAAAGTACATCTGAATGATGTACATGTTAAGTTGGGAGCTAAAATGGTTCCTTTTGCAGGGTATAATATGCCTGTAATCTATTCAAATTTGATCCAAGAGCACCTATGTGTTCGATCAAATGTTGGGGTTTTTGATGTCAGTCACATGGGTGAATTTTTTCTTACAGGTGAAAAAGCACTTGAATTGATTCAATATGTTTGTTCAAATGATGCTTCTAAGTTGGTAGATGGAAAAGTTCAATACAGTTGTTTGCCTAATGAGACAGGCGGAATAGTAGATGATTTATTAGTTTATCGAATCAATGAAAAGGAATATTTGTTGGTTGTAAATGCCTCTAATATTGAAAAGGATTGGAATTGGATTAGCGCTAAGAATTCCTTTGGTGTAGAGATGAAAAACGCTTCTGATGCTTATTCTTTATTTGCAGTTCAGGGTCCAAATGCGACCAAAGCATTGCAAAAGTTGACTTCCATCAACTTGTTATCAATGGAATATTATTCTTTTACAATTGGAGAGATGGCGGGAATAAAAGACGTAATTATTTCCAATACTGGGTATACAGGTGCAGGAGGATTTGAAATTTATGTTAAAAATGAATCAGCTTTGGCTATGTGGAATGCTATTTTTGAAGCAGGAGCTGAATTTGATATAAAACCCGTTGGATTAGGTGCAAGAGACACTCTTCGTACGGAAATGGGGTATTGTTTGTATGGGCACGATATCGATGATTCAACCTCACCAATAGAAGCAGGTCTTTCTTGGATCACCTCTTTTGCCAAGGATTTTGTAGCAAAGGAAATACATCAAAAGATAAAAGAGAACGGACCTTCTAAAAAATTGGTTGGTTTTGAAATGATAGATCGTGGAATTCCACGTCAACATTATCCAATTTTAGATGAGGCTGGAAATCAAATTGGAGAGGTAACTTCAGGGACACAATCTCCAAGCTTAAATTTAGGAATTGGAATGGGATATGTTCAATCTGATTGTGCTAAAATAGGAAATGAGTTATTCATTTCTATTCGAGATAAGTCTTTGAAAGCAAAAATTGTAAAAATGCCATTTGTGAAAAAATGAGAAAAATAGACGTTTGTTTATCACCTGATTTAGTGCACTTGTATGATTTGTCTGAAACAGCTGTAGTAGTTGTTGATGTATTTCGCGCTACTTCTTGCATGGTAACGGCTTTTGCCCATGGTGCTTCAGAAATTTTGCCGGTGGAAGATGTGGATTACTGTAAATCATTTCAAGCAAAAGGATATTTAATTTCCGCTGAAAGAAATGGAATTACTCCAGATGGTTTTGACTTCGATAATTCTCCTTTTTCTTACCAAGTAAATCGAGTGAAAGAGTCAAAAATTTGTGTTACTACCACCAATGGAACGGTTGCGCTGCGAAAAGCAGAAAAATCTCCCTTGCTAATGGTAGGGGCTTTTTTAAATCTTTCTCAAGTGGTGAATAGGTTGAAATCTTGGGAGGGTGACG
>JBEBDG010000098.1:0-8238 GCA_041157165.1 Bacteroidota bacterium | reverse complement strand
CCGTCTGAAGGTTGGGTGTAATCAAAAGAAAGGCCATCGGGAAGAAGTTCAAAATTGAAAACGAACTTCATCGAATGAGGATTAGGTGTAGCTTCTGTATAAATATGAATTGATTGTTCAAGCATAAAATGGAAAGTTATATGAAAATGATAACAACATTGAACTCAAAAAAGTTTAAAATTCAACGATTTTTGTGATGAAATTTTGTTCTTCAAACCATTCAGGATTCGGAGTGGAGTGAAAAATTCCGAATAAAGTCGATCCTGAACCTGACATGGATGCATATACTGCACCCATCTCGTATAGACGTTGTTTGATTTCTTTCAGGATCGGGTACTTAGGAAAAATACTATTTTCAAAATCATTTTTTACGCTATTTTCCCAGTTTACTATAGGCTGCTTAAGTGCATCTGGTAAATAATAAGGCGCTTTTTGGGGTCGAACTCCGGCGTAGGCTTCCTTGGTGGAAACACCTACATTGGGATATATGAGTAAACCAAAATAGCCTTTTAGGGAAATAGGAAGTTCTTCTAAAACATCTCCTTTTTCTGTGCCAAATTGAGGATTTTCACAGAGGAAAAAGGTGCAGTCACTTCCTAATTGTTTGGCAAAAGGAATTAAATCATGGTTGGATAATGTTAAATGGAAAAGATCTCGAAGTCCCATTAAAGTAAAGGCCGCATCGGAGGAGCCTCCGCCTAATCCAGCACCCATAGGAATTATTTTGTGTAACTGGATGCACACATTTGGAATTTGGTATTTTTCCTGAAGTAATTGAAAAGCTTTGACACAGAGGTTTTGATCATTGTTTCCAGGAATGGGAATACCGGTTGATACGAATTCAAAAGAATCGGCGGGTGTAATTTCTAAAATATCGTTCCATTGAACGGGGAAAAATGCGGATTCAAGATTATGAAAACCATCTGCACGTTTTTCAGTAATGTATAATCCGATATTTATTTTTGCGTGTGGAAAAAGAATCATGTTAGTCTTCAAAAATATTACCTATCCAAGTTAATTTCAAGGCCAAATTGAATAAAAATAAAAAGATGGCAATACTGATAAATGTTTGGCTTTGGTCTAGGTGTTCTTCCCATTTATAAATTCTTATTTTAGTTTTTTCCAGGTTGTCTATTTCTTGAAAAACTGAATTTAATCCTTTTGCATCGCTTGCTCTAAAAAATTTTCCTTGGGTTTGGAACGCTATACTTCGTAATGTTTTTTCATCAACGGGGTCAATCAGATTACCGTTTTTTCCCACAGCAATGGTGTAAAATTTTGTTTTAAATTGTTGGGCTAAATTAGAGGATATTTCGGGATCTAAATTTCCTGCTGTATTGTTTCCATCGGAGATGATAATGCCAATTTTTTTTGGGTTTTCACTATCTCTTAATTGATTAATACAAGTTCCCATGGCATCTCCAAGTGCCGTTCCTTTTTCTGAAATGATCCCAGATTGAAGCAAGCGGATGGAGGTAGTTAGGTAAGCACTATCCTGTGTCATCGGACTCACCAAATTGGGCTCACCAGCAAAAGCTACAATGGTAAAAGCATCATACTTGATTCTTTTTTGGATAAAATCAAGCGCTACTTTTTTGGCGACCTCTAAACGAGAGGGGCTCACATCTTTATTGGTCATTGAAGATGAAATATCAAGTCCGATGGCAATATCAATTCCCTCTGCTTTGTTTTCTGTGTATTGAACTTTTTTATAAGGCCCTGCCAAGGCAATGACTATTGAGACAATAAACAGGCTTTGGATAATTTCTGGAACATAACTTAGGAGGGTCGTTATTTTATTTTCTGGAAAATCATTTGGAATGGTAAGTTCAATGCGAGCGCGTTTATTTTTTTGAATCCAAAATTTGAATACAAAAAGGAGTATTGGAAGTACTAATAAATAGAGAAAAAGAGGATTTTCCCATTCAAATGTAAAAATGGATTTTAATTGTTGCCAAAAATGTTGAATTGCATATCTCACTTTTTGCGGTAGGTAATGTGGATTTTTTGTTGACCTCTTTTGTACATCGTATCTGCTATATCCATTAAGCTATTTAATGATTGCAAAGTACTGTTTGAATAATTGCCACCATAAATTGCAAAATCCATTTCATTTAACGTTTTTTCCAGTTGTTTGTCATGTAATAAATCAATAATTTCTTTAGATGTGGAAGTCGAAAAGCCTAATCCAGTAATTTTTTCTAAATACGTTTTCCAGAGAATCAGGGCTTTTTCTAAATTTCGAAGTCCGGTGTCTGAATTATTCACATTGCGAACAAGTCGACCAAAATTGCGTCTAAAATCTCTATGTTTTCTCCAAAGCAAATATAATTCAAACCCCATTCGAATTCTTTTACCAAAAATCCAATTAACGACTCCAATTAAAACCAAAAGGAGTAGAAAATCAAAGAGGAATGTTTTAATATCTCTTTTGGGGGTTAATGGTTCAAAAGGGATTGTTTGGTACAATGAATCTAAATTTAATTGCTCTGCTTGAGGAACTAATCTTTTTAAAAAGAGGGTGTCTGGCTTTGGATAGATTGCTGTACAATCAATTTCAGTTGCCGAATAAATGGGCAGCTGAACAATATGTGAATTTTCAATTGAAAAAAGGCGCATTTGATAAACCGCCGAATCTAGGAAAGTAGTTGCATCAATCTTTTTGGTTTTGAAGTAGTCTTTTTGAATGATTTCAAATGGAGCAAGATTGCTTTGTGCATTTGGGAAAAACAATTCACTTTTTCCATCATGTTTTACCCAAAGACTATAATGAATTTTTTGTCCGACTTTAACAGAATCTTCTTTAAACTTGCCCCAAACGTGTATGCCTTGTGGATTCATTACGAACGAACAGTAAAAAGTTTAACAAGAGGCTTAACATAATCTTCTCCTGCATAGATTCGAACGTAGTCAATTCTTTGTTTTGAACAAAGTAAAGCCAATTCGTCCGCTTTTTTGATAAACTGTTTATCAATTAATTTTTTAAATGATTTGGAAGAGGAATTTAAATAAGTAGTTCTACCCGTTTCAGGATTGTATACAGGAATGATTCCTAATTTAGGTATTTGAAATTCATGCAAATCTTGAATTTGCAGTGCCACTACATCGTGTTTATTTCCTAAAGAAACCAATAAGTCTTGGTAGTTTTCATCGATAAAATCACTTATAACAATCACCAAGCTTTTTCTTTTTAAAATCTGCAAGGTAAAACGCAAGGCATCTTGCAGGCTTGTTTTTTTACTTTCGGGTTCAAATTTAAAAATTTCCGAAATGGCTTTGTATCCATGTTTTTTACCAGGGGCTGGCGCCATGAACTTTTCAATTTTATCAGTAAAACAACAAAAACCAATATGTCCGGCCTCTTGAATTGCCGATAGAGCTAAAACGGCGGCTATTTCTTTAATGGAATCTAATTTGGAGCCTTTGGAAGAACTAATTTCTGTGGATCCAGAACTATCAATGACAAAAAATACGGTCTGTTCTTTTTCTTCCTTGAATATTTTGACAAAGGTACCATGACCTTTTGAGGAAGAGTTCCAATCAATATGGCGGACGTCGTCGCCATATTGGTATTGTCGTAAATCATTAAATTCTATGCCTGAACCTTTGAAAACAGAAGCATAATTGCCATGCATCTGTGAATTGATGGCTTTTCTGATTCGAATTTCAATTTGATTTGCCTTATTGATAAAGCTTCTAATATCCATTTTATAAGGTAAAAGCTGTTAGAATTTTGCTAAATTACCTATTTTTGAGCAAATTGCTCTATTCTCTGTAAAGGTTTCGCGAACAATGTATTTATGAAAAGAGGACTAATTCTTCTGGGTTTATGGTTGTCGGCTTGTTCAAGCCCTACAGAAAAGGCAATTTTAAGTAAAGAAAAGTTGGCATTGATCTTGACAGATATACATTTGGCGGAGGCGAAGATCAATGAAAAACACATCGGAAGTTCTGATTCGGCATTGGTTTTATTTCAGGAAATTCAAAAAGGAATTTTTAAAAAGCATCAAGTGGACTCTTCTTTGGTTAACAGAAGTTTTGAGGCATATGTGAAAGAGCCTGATGAATTTTTGGAAATGTATCAATTGGTTTCAGATGAATTAACAAAAAAGGTAAAACCTCATTGATGAAAAAATTGTTTGTATTTTTATTTTTTCTTCAAACAGCTATGGCACAACAACCATTTTATCAAGGACATCGTGGTTGCAGGGGATTTTTACCTGAAAATACCATTCAGGCTTTTCAAAAAGCATTGGAACTTGGTGTGGTATTGGAAATGGATGTATGTATTTCGAAAGATGGAGAAGTAGTGGTTAGCCATGAGCCTTACATGAATTCTTTGTTTTGTAGCCACCCAGATGGACGGCCAGTTTTAAAAGAAGAGGAAAAAAAACTCAATCTTTTTGAAATGAGCTATTCTGCCATCAAACAATATGATTCTGGTAAAAGAGGGAATTCAAATTTTCCAAAACAGAAGGCAATTCCAGCGTTTAAACCTCTATTACACGAGGTATTGGCCTATGCAGAATCTTTTCGGTTATCAAGTGGCAAGCCTGTGTATTATAATATTGAAATCAAATCGGATTCAACAGAATATGGAATTTCTCAACCCAAAGAGGTGGGCGCTTTTGTGGATTTAGTTATTTCTGTGATTAATTCGCAGGTGGCTTGGCAATATGTTAGCATTCAAAGTTTTGATTTTAAGGTGTTGAAACAATTGAACAAAGAGAAGCACGATAAAGGGTATGCTATCTCAGCGTTGGTCAGCCGGAAATCTCCCGCCAATGTAGTAAAGGAATTAGGATTTATACCAGAAATATATAGCTCATCGTATACTTCATTGACGAAAGAATGGATTGACGAATCGCATCAATTGGGGATGAAAGTAATACCTTGGACGGTAAATGATACCAAAGAAGCAAAGAAATTAATGGAATGGGGGGTTGATGGCATCATTACAGATTATCCCTCATCTCTATTCCCTAACCCCTCATCCCTCATCCCTCATCCCTAAAATGTCTATTCTTACAGAAACCTTAACTTGGATTATGAAGCGACGGATGCCTCGTATAGAGGCAATGTATCGTCGACCAATTGAGTTACAAGAAGAGTGTTTTTTTGAATTAATCGATTTTTCAAAGCAAACAGAATGGGGTAAAATACATGGATATTCTCAAATTGAGAATGAGGAGCAATTTAGAAGACAAGTACCCATTTCAACATATGAGGAGTTGTTTCCCTACATTGATCGAATGATGCAGGGGGAGCAAAATGTTTTATGGGCAAGTCCTATTTCTTGGTTTTCAAAATCTTCTGGAACCACAAATGCAAGGAGTAAATTTATTCCTGTTTCTCCAGAGTCTTTGGGAGATTCTCACATGAGAGGGGGAAAGGATATGATCACGTTGATGATTCATAATAGACCAGAAACAAAGATTTTTGATGGGAAGGGATTGTCCATAGGTGGAAGCCTAGCTAGTAATCCATTCAATGACCAGATGCTTTTAGGGGATGTTTCGGCGGTGGTAATGAAAAATTTGCCAATCTGGGCACAAATGATTCGTACACCATCTTTGGATGTTGCTTTGATGAATGATTGGGACCAAAAAATAGAACGAATGGCATTGGAAACCTCTCAAGAAAATGTGACCAGTATTTTAGGTGTGCCGACTTGGACGCTCGTATTGATTGATAAAATTCTAGAGGTAACAGGCAAGAAGAACATATTAGAAGTTTGGCCGAATTTTGAATTTTTGGTTCATGGAGCGGTTTCTTTTAGTCCGTATCGAGGGCTTTTCAAAGATAAAATTTTTCCTTCGAATCAGGTTTCCTTTATGGAAATATACAATGCTTCAGAAGGTTTTTTCGGTATCCAAGATGATATTTCGTTGCCCGATGAAATGTTATTGATGTTGGATTATGGAATTTATTATGAATTTATTCCTATGGACGAGCTGGGAAATGAAAAGGAATCAATAATTCCCTTATCGGAGGTAAAAATTGGAATCAATTATGCCATTGTTATCAGTACGAATGCTGGCCTATGGAGGTACAAAATAGGAGATACTGTAAAATTTACATCTACAAATCCGTATCGAATTAAAATAAGTGGACGAACTAAAATGTTCATGAATGCGTTTGGTGAAGAAGTAATCATAGAAAATGCGGAAAGAGCCATTTCAACCGCCTTGGAATCGACGGATTCAAAATTAGTAGATTATACAGCTGCACCCTGTTTTATGGAAGGAGGTAAAAGCGGATGTCATGAATGGATTATCGAATTTTCGGTTCCCCCTAAAGATTTTACTAAATTTGTAGAAATTTTAGATAGAACACTTCGTGAGATAAACTCTGATTACGATGCCAAGCGTTCATTTGATTTGGTCTTGGCGATGCCAAAAGTTCATCATGCACCCAAGGGCACTTTTTATGCATGGATGAATGAGCGAGGCAAATTGGGAGGACAACACAAAGTACCAAGACTGAGTAATTCCAGAGAATATATCGAAGAAATATTAACAAAAATATAATTATGGCCTTAAAAGAAACAATTGAAAATGGTATCAAAGATGCCATGAGAGCAAAAGATGCAGATAGACTTCGTGCATTGCGTGCAATTAAATCTTTGATTTTATTGGAAGAAACGTCTGGAAATGCATCTGGACCCCTTTCTGCCGATGCTGAAATGAAGATTTTGATGAAGGCTGCAAAACAGCGTAGAGACTCATTGGAGGTTTTTAAAGCACAAAATAGAGATGATTTAGCGGAGAAGGAGCAAGTAGAATTAACCATTATTGAAGAGTTTTTACCTAAACAATTATCGGAAGAAGAGTTGACGGCCAAGATTACTGAAATTATTGCACAAGTGGGGGCGACAGGTCCGGGTGATATGGGTAAAGTAATGGGAGCAGCCACGAAACAGTTGGCTGGATTGGCAGACGGAAAGGCCATCTCAGCAAAAGTTGGGGAGTTATTAAAAAAATAATTTTGGAGGAATCAACTAGCACAAAGAAACGGAAGTCGATTCGTAAATTGACTTTGGAACAATTGAAAGAGGCCATGATGCTTCATGGCCAACCTGCTTTTCGTGCCAAACAAATTTTTGAATGGATTTGGAAAAAATCGGCAAGGAGTTTTGATCAAATGCAAAATATCCCGAAAGAATTGCGTGCTTGGTTAGAAGAAGAATATGCGCTAGATTGTGTAGCCATAGAGGAATCGCAAATTAGTACAGACCGTACCATCAAATCGAGCTTTGTCTTAGCAGATGGAAATTTGGTAGAAGGGGTTTTAATTCCAACAGAGGAGCGAGTTACCGCATGTGTTTCATCACAAGTGGGCTGTTCGTTGACGTGTAGTTTTTGTGCTACCGGATATATGGAACGAAAGCGAAATTTAGAGCCTCATGAAATCTATGATCAAGTAGTATTGATTCGAGAACAGGCAGAGCAGCAATACCAGCAAGCACTTACCAATATTGTTTATATGGGGATGGGGGAACCACTATTGAATTATGCCAATGTTTTGGCATCGATCGAAAAAATCACCTCTCCTGAAGGCTTGGGCATGTCGCCTAAACGGATTACTGTTTCAACAGCAGGAATAGCCAAAATGATCAAGAAATTAGCCGATGATCAAGTAAAGTTTAATTTGGCCTTGTCGCTACATGCTGCGAATGATGAAAAACGAAATCGAATCATGCCAATCAACGAAAGCAATACATTGGAGGTTCTTTCAGAGGCATTGATCTATTTTTACGAACAAACAGGCAACAAAATTACGCTTGAATACATCGTTTTTGATAAGTTTAACGATACCTTGCAAGATGCGAAAGAGCTTTTAGCATTTGCAAAGAAGTTTCCGTGTAAAATAAATATCATTGAATATAATCCCATTAGGCAAGCAGATTTTTTAAATGCAAAAGCAGATGCTATTCAGCAATTTTCTACTTTTTTAGAGTCGAAAGGAATGATTGTGAACGTACGTCGATCGAGAGGAAAAGATATTGATGCTGCCTGTGGACAATTAGCGGGTAAAAAATAATGAATGAAGGGAATAAACTCTTTCCGATCTTTTTAAAAATCTCTCAATTAGATATTTTGATTGTTGGTGGAGGGAATGTGGCTTTGGAAAAAGCCAATGCCTTGTTACAAAATGATTCAAAGGCTAAATTAAGTTTTGTAGCTCCATTTTTTCGGGAGGAATTATTGGAATTTATTAAGGATTTTCCGCAAGTAC
>JBEBDG010000097.1:0-8270 GCA_041157165.1 Bacteroidota bacterium | reverse complement strand
AATCTAAGTTTGTCGAAAGCCCTTGATTTAATTTTTACTGAAGAAAAATTTCCCCCATACCCAATCAACGATTATTATTACGAGATAACAAAAGAGGAGACAGAGAAACAAGGACATTTCCACGTACCACCAGGAGAACCTTTTCACGAGGCCCCAGAACCTAATGGCTCCCCTTGGCCTAGGCATCAATCTTTTGAGGCTTGGATGTTCAAATACATGGTAGAACAAAAAACGTCCATCCATTGGAAAATGCTATTTTTTTTACACAATCTCGTGCCAGCAGCCAGTGGAAGTGTGAAAATGTTTTATCAATATTATGAGACTATTTACAAAAATTGTTTCAAGTCATATAAAGATTTTATTTACCAGATTACCATAGATCCTTTGATGCTCGATTACCTTAATCTTCAATCGAGTAATAAATCCAAACCCGATGAAAACTATGCCCGTGAATTACAAGAATTATTCACAGTTGGCAAAGGCCCTAATTCAAAATATACAGAAAATGATGTGGTAGAAATGGCTCGAACCTTGGTGGGTTGGCGCTATGATTATGAAAGCAAAAACAAGCAGGGAAGAATCCGCACGGATTTCAACATGTGGAACCACGATTACGAGAATAAACAATTCTCTGCATTTTATGGCAATAAAAAATTAATTGGCAAGCCTGGTTACGAAGGGAATACAGAATTGAATGATCTATTGGATATGATATTTGCAACCGAAGAATGTGGTTTATATATCTCACGAAGGTTGTACCAATTCTTTTGCTCACCAATTATTGATGATACTACGGAAAAAAATATCATTCAGCCGATGGCTGAATTATTCCGTAAAAATAATTTTAGTTTAATTGCCCCTTTGAAGGCCCTCATGGGCAGTGCTCACTTTTTCAACTCACAAAATTATAATGCCATGATAAAATCCCCGATGGAATTTACAATGGGATTTTATAAAGAATTTGAATACAAATACATCAATTACGAAACGCCAACAGATCTGCCTGCCAAATATGTTTCAGAAATAACAAAAGATTTTTACAAATACCGTAATATATCTTGGAATATGTCGAACATTGGCATCAATTTTACCAATCCACCTAATGTGGCTGGATGGCCTGCTTATTACCAATACCCGGTTTATGATTTATTCTGGATCAATTCAGATACCTTGGCCAAACGAGCAGGTTTTGCCAATGGCACGGCTCGTTGGGGATTTTATTTAGGCACTGGCAATGTAAAAGGAAATGTTCATGTTCAAATAGATTGGGTTGCCTATATATCCAAGTTTAAAAAACCAAGCGATATTGACGCCTTGTTGGCAGAAATTGAAGAAAGATTGTTAGGGGCACCATTATCAGATACTACCAAATTTCGACTAAAATATACCACTTTGGGAGGCATGCCCGCAACTTACTATACGGAACTTTACAATGCATTTATCAATAATCCGAGTGATGCCAATCGGAATACTTTACGGTCTCGCTTAGAAAATTTATTTGCGTCCGTTTTTCAGCTAAACGAATATCACTTGTTTTAAGATGAACAGAAGAGATTTTATACACCAATTATCCCATAGCGTAGCATTACCTGCCTTGATGTCGGGTATTTCTTGGGATAATTTAACGAGCTCCAGTTCCTCTTTATTAGGTAATACGCTTGGAGAAGGGAACATCTTAATCATTGTGTTATTAAATGGGGGTAACGACGGTTTAAACACCGTCATTCCACTCAATATGATGTCGCAATTGAATTCCGTGCGACCAAAAGTGGTCATGCCAGAAAACAAATTACTTCCTCTAAACAAAAGTGATTTGGCCTTGCACCCATCCCTTACAGGATTACAAAGTTTATCCAAAGAGAATCGCCTAAAGATTGTACAGTCTGTTGGATATCCTACGCCAAATTATTCCCATTTTAGATCGATGGATATTTGGCAAAGTGGTTCCACTTCTTCAGAATATTTTAGTAGTGGTTGGGCCGGACGTTATTTAGAAAAAAAACATCCCGATTTCCCAGAGGCCTATCCTACCAAAAATTATCCAGATCCTCTGGCTTTGGAAATAGGTTGGAATTCCTCGCTGATGTTCACAGGTCAACACTCCTTTACAAGTGTAGTGGCTTCTAATCCAGAAAATTTTTACGAAATCATTGGTGATTTAGATTTAAAATACCCAAGCACTCCAATTGGTGAAAAATTAAAATACCTGCAATTGATTGCCAAGCAATCGAATGCCTATGGCAAGGTATTGAAAGAGTCGTATATAAAAGGAAAAGATTTTACCTTCCCAAATACCAATTTGGGCAATCAATTCAAAATCATTTCCAAACTGATTTCTGGGGGTACCAATACCCGAATTTACAAAGTTGAAATTGGTGGATTTGATACCCATAGTGCACAAGTTGATACAGCCGACAAAACCAAAGGGGCACATGCCAATTTGATGAAGGAATTGGATGAAGCGATTACCACCTTCATGAAATCGATGGATTCCATTAACCAATCGGATCGGATCGTGGGAATGTGTTTTTCTGAATTTGGAAGAACCATTCACTCAAATGATACCTATGGGACAGACCATGGGGCTATTGCACCTGTGATTCTTTTTGGAAATAAATTAGATCCAAATGTAGCAGGTACCAATCCAATCATTCCAGCCAATGTAAGAGGCCAAGAAGAATTGGACCTTCAATTTGATTTCAAACAAATTTATGGTTCCCTCATTACCCAATGGATGGGAGGAGGCAGCGACTTGAGCACCATATTTTCAAAAGAATACAAGCAAATATCGATAATCAAAGAAGAGTTTAGAGATGCTGATGAAGATGGGGTGGGCGACTTGTTTGATAAGTGTCCAAACACCCCTATTGGCACCCCGGTTGATATCAATGGATGTGAAATTTTTGTTTTACCTACCAACAATTATGAAATTGGGGTAAGTGCTTTAACGTGTAAAGGAACAAGCAATGGCGGTATCAAGATAAAAGTGGCCAATACAACTTATACGTATCAAGTTACACTTGCAAACAATACCAAGACGCTTCAAAGCGCAACCATTGAAAACGGCAAAAACACTGTTTCGTTTTCCAATCTATCAGCAGACACCTACACGCTTTCTATAAAAATTGATGGAAAAGCGAATTACAATCAAAGCTTTGAATGTAAAATTTCCGAACCTGATGTTTTAAAAGTTAGCTCAAGTCTTTCAGATGTAACGAAACTCATTTCTTTGCAAGTAGAGGGTACAGAAACATATACTGTTTCCATCAATGGAGTTGAGAAGGAATACACCGCTTCCGATTTAAAAATTCCAGTAGAAACAGGCCCAATCCATTTGAAAGTGTATACCAAATACGGGTGCCAAGGAACATACGAACAATTTCTGTTTTTATCAGAAAATGCCAATTGCTTCCCGAATCCAACCAGCGATTGGACCAAAGTTTATGTGGATGGTGCTGATCAATCGGTGGAATGTAGCCTAATTGATTCGATGGGTAAAGTCCATTTTTCAACTGAAAAATGGATTGATTCAAGTCGAAGCATCGACTTGAATTTGGCAAATTATCCAAGCGGTTTATACTTAATTCAATTGAAAAGTTCACATGTTCAAAAAACCTTAAAAGTGATTAAGCTATGAAACAATTATTGGCCTTAATGCTTGTTTTTGGGCTTTTTTCTTGTCAGAAAGAAAGTGGAGGAAATGTTACCCCTACACCTACCGTTGTTCAAGACCCTTCTGCTGCTGCCCTAACGCTGCCAGCAGACAAGGAACTTTGCTTGGGAGGCAATAAATTAAATAGCACCTATACCGAAGTAACATTTGAATGGCAAGCGGCAAAATTCACAGATAATTATGATTTAACCATTACCAATTTAAATACAAATGACCAGCAGGTAAAATTCACGACATTGAATAAGATGGACGTTATTTTAGAAGCCGGTGTTCCTTACAGTTGGTTTGTAACATCAAAGTCAAATGCCAGCAAAGTGAAAACCAATAGTAATGTTTGGAAATTTTACTTATCAGGAAATGGCAGTGTCAATTTAGCACCTTACCCTGCTGATGGATTAATTCCCAAATCAGGCTCCTCAATCAGCTTAATTGATGGAAAAGCTACCTTATCTTGGACGGGACTAGATCCAGATTCAAATAAATTAAGCTATGAAATTTTCATTGATACGGATATCAATAAAGTTATAAAGCGTGAAATACCTGCCAACAAAACCAGTGAAAAAACCATTAGTTTAGCCCTTAAGCCTGGCCAAATTTATTACTGGCAAGTAAAAACAAGTGATGGTAGTTTAAGCAGCTATACACAGGTATTTTCATTCAGAACAATATGATATACTTGGTTAAATAGTTGATTATGGCAAATTTGCCATTGTGGAGACCTAACAGTTACCACAAATTTGTAGCATGAAGCTTGATAAAAAAGAAGTTTGTGTAAAAGTTGGAAAAAAGATTCGAGAAATAAGAACTCAGAAAGGGTATACTTTGGAGAGTCTTGCCAATGAGGCCAACATTGATTATACACAATTGAGCAGAATCGAATTAGGTAAAATCAACACCAGTATCTTTCAGGTGTATCAAATAGCTTCACATCTTCAAACTCCTGTTCCAGATATTTTTCATGATTTGTAAGTAATTAGTATATTTAAAAAGTTTTCTAAATTATATCAAAATGTTATTTCTTGTTTCTGCCAATAATATATTAAATATTGTTGCTTTTGTTTCTTATTTATTTATCGTTTATTACTTTATTTCAAATACGATAAAGGCCAAATCAAGAATCCAAATTTTTGTGTTTATCGTCGTTTTGGGAGTGTTTTTAATCAGCTTATATTTGAAAAAAAGTTGATATGAATTGACTTTAAAACGAATTAAAAACTACAGTTTTTAAAATTTGGTTTGGGCAAGGTCCAATTGGGTGTATTTAAAGCAAAATTGGAGCAAGAGGACACATTTGCTACATTCCATTTGCTTAAATTTTGATTAAACGTAGAATTGTAGAACATATTCTCCATGTTGGTAACTTGGCTCACATCCCAATTGGAGATATCTTGATTATAGTTTGAATTGGCAAACATTCCGGCCATTGTATTTGCCTTTTTAATTGTCCAATTATTTAACGGTTGATTGAAACTTCTTGCACTATTAAACATTCCCGCAAATATGAAGGCATTCGAAACATCCCAATTTTCTAATGGCTGATTAAAGTTTGAACAATTAAAAAACATATCTCTAAAAGAATAGGCGGTACTCGTTTTCCAATTACCTATGGGTTGGTTAAATTTAAAGCACCCATAGAACATAAAACTAAAATTGTAGGCATTAGAAACATTCCAATTGCTAAGAGGTTGGTTAAATTCTCCACATCCCCAAAAAGTGCCTGTAAAATCATTTCCTGAAATGGTGTTCCAGCTATTAATATTTTGGTTGAATTTAATCGCATTCAAAAATAAACCATCAAATCTCATCACCTTACTAACATCCCATTTATCCATAGGTTGATTGTAATTTTTTGCTTCCCGAAACATATTTGACATGTTTTCGACAGAGGAAGTATTCCATTTATTCAAGTTCTGTGTGAATTTTTCACAGTAAATAAACATTTCTTCCATACTTTTCACCTTACTTACATCCCAATAGGAAATATCTTGGTTGAATGCCATGGGGCCTTCAACTCTAGGAGACCAAATAATTCCTGAAAACATTCGGGTCATATCCACAAAGTTTGACACATCCCAAGAAGCAATATTTTGGTTGAAAGTGAATTTTGTTAAAAACAAATCCTTACCCGATTTCACCAAAGTTGTAACTACTTTGGAGACATCTTCATTTTTATTGACCATTGCCCTCAAGATTTCCTCATTCACAACGGTATATTCTATTCCTTTGATGAAGCCCTTATCTCCTACTATGGCCCATTTATTTGCTTTGATAGTTACACCGTTGGCATCCAAAAATACAGGATTTAACATTCTGCCTTGGTCATCTACAGGGACCCCTTTTCTGGTTGTATTGTCGGCATCTTTAATATCCACAACCCCATCGCCATCGGTATCAACTTGGGTATAAGAACAACCATTGTTATCGGCCTTTTCATTCGCGGGCGTATTGGGGCATTTATCTAAAAAATCATTTACGCCATCTGCGTCCTGATCCAACATTTTAAAGGTGGCGGTTAGGCTAATCTGCTTGTCAACAATAATGGTAAGAGGATTCGTATTAGTTGTATTGTCGCCTGACCATGTTAAAAATTTCCAACCATCTAAAGCAACGGGCGTTAATTTTACGGTTGTACCTGAAGGATATTTAGAATTGGTAGCATAGGCAACGATATCCTCTTTCACCGTACCACTTCCCTCAATAGTTAAATTCAATGGATATTGTCTTTTTTCAAAAGTTCCAATTAAATTTTTATTCTTATCCATTAACACACTTAATGGATTCGAACTGCTCACTAAATCCCCTTGCCATTCTTTGAATAAATATTCAGCACTTGGGGTTGCTAAAACATTAATATTTTGGCCCGTTTCAAAGGACCCAGAAGAAGGGCTCACAGAACCACCACTTAAAGGGTAAACAGAGGTCGTAAGATTGTATTGAATGATTTCTTTTTTACAAGAACTAAGGAAAATACTACTAGAAAACATTAGTAGTAATAAAGTTTTTTGCATGAAATTGATTTTACAAACTAAAGATAAAAAACTGTAAGCAGTTTTTCAAAGGAAACAAAGCGAATGAAAAAGATATGTTACATACGTATATAACACGTTTTGATTTTAAAAAAATTACATTTTAAAATATATTTCATTCAATACTTTTAATTCCGTTAAATGACATGAAAAAATTATTATTTAAATTCTACTTCTTATTTACAATAATTAGTTTTAATTGTTTCTCTCAAAACGAAAATCAATTAAATGATAATGAGTTATTTAAAGATTTATTAGATTTTGGTTATAATTATATTGGCAAAAATTTAACCCTAAAATGCAAGTTTGTTAGAATTGATAATGATCAATTACCATATACTCCAGAAGCATTTAATACAAGTATTGGAGGTGGACTGGAGGTCTATTATAATGCAAATGAAACTAGAAAGTTAGTCGGTTTCGTAATTAAGCCAAATAATGAAGAAATTGTAAATGACTATTTTTACAAAGCTTATGGTGAACAAAAAATAATATTAAATACCTTAAAAAAATTAAAAGAAAATGATATTATTATCATTACAGGTAAAATTATTGCATGGCCTGTAAATGATGAAATTGGTTTCAAAATAAATAAAATTGAGAAAGAAAAACCTAAAGAGGAGGTAAACTCTCAAAAAATAGAGCCTGATAAAAATGAAGAATTGGGTTACATTATCGGAATTGTTGTTGCAATTCTTTTTATAATAATAGGAATTACTGCTTTTAGACAATAATAATATAGCGTAATTATATTTATGGATGTTCAAATTAGTAACTTCTTCTTTAATATTAGTATTTTGACTTATTCTAAGTATTAGATTAGTTATCCTTGTAAGACAATTTTAATAAAATCAATAGGCCTATTAAACTTTAAATAAGCCAAAAATTAATAATCTTTTAGAATGATTCTCCCTTTTGCCCCTAAAATTGCCAGCGAATAAGTCGAATTTATGAAAATAGAGACATTTAAAGCCTAAAATATAAAAAAAGGTATCTTTCATCCAGAGCTTAACAATTAGGCCTATAAAGTAGATAAAAAAGGCAAAAGTTATTCCAGAAAGAAATACCTTTACATTAATGAAAATATATTCTTCTAACCTGATGTTTTGAAGATGAATTAAAAACACTCTGAAATCAAGAAAAAAGGCTTATAAAACACAAAACCCCAGCATTGCTGCTAGGGTTTTTGTGGTAGATCCCAGACTCGAACTGGGGACACACGGATTTTCAGTCCGATGCTCTACCAACTGAGCTAATCCACCGTTGGTCCCGTGTCATTCGGGACTGCAAAAATACTAAAAAATATTATTTTAACAAATTAGAGTGGAAAAAATATTGATTGGTGCCTTCGAGAACCTCAGGCACCAATCCCACATTACAAATTCTTCTTCTTCAACTCACTAACCGCAAAATCAGCTGCACGAGCTGTTAATGCCATGTATGTTAAGGATGGATTCACACAAGAAGCAGAAACCATACCCGCGCCATCGGTAACAAATACGTTCTTGGCCGCCCAAACTTGGTTATTTTTGTTTAAAACAGAGCTACGCTTGTCATTACCCATACGAGCT
>JBEBDG010000096.1:0-8343 GCA_041157165.1 Bacteroidota bacterium | reverse complement strand
TTTTTTATTGGGATTAGACAAATCTGCATGAAAGGAACATAGACGAATCGGTAAATCTTCTATGTTTGGTTTCGAAACCAATAGATCACTCATGGAAGCTTTACCCTCCAAATCATCAATTCCATTCATGAAAAGGTCAACTTCAAATTCAGTAGAAATTCTCAAAGGATCATTTACCCATTTCAATGCATGTAAATTAGCCTTATTCACTATGCCATTCAGTTGATAATGCGCCCTTTTTCCTCGTAAATTTATTTCACCAATCATGTTGGCAACTAAATTACTATCCTGTACTGAAACGATTCCTTTGAATAATTGTTTTTGCAAATTACCTTTCAAATTTACTCGCTTGTACGCATATTCATGGAAGTTTATTTCCGAGATAATTCCATCGAAATCTACTTTTACTGATTTACTCGAAAATCCTGTTCCTTTCAATCTGCCGTTTAAATCAATTGTACCCAAAAATTCCTGCAAATCCAATAATTTACCTAATTTGAATTTCTTCAAATTGATTGTGCCATCATAAGCAGAAAGGGCCATTGAATCTTTTAAATCCATTTTCACTTTTGCTTCTAAAAACCCTAAACCTGTTTGAAGTTTACCAAAAGTTGAGAACGATTTATTTGTACCATTAAAGGACCCTGTAAAATTCACAGTTCCTAAGATATTCATTTTTTGAGCAGCCGAATTAGAAATAAAAATGGCTAAATCATTCGGATGAAAAATAGATTTTGCCATGGTAAAATCCATTTTTGTTTCATTGATTCTTGGAAGACCTTTGAAAGAAAAATCACCTCTCAAAACACTTTTCTGGCCAAATCCCAATGCAAATTTCTTTAATTTTAAATCCGTAACGGTACCTGCCAACTTCCCTTCTAACCGATAGGTTCCAGGGTAATCATACATGGCATTGACAAATCGACCTAAATCTTCCCCTTTAATTTTTGCACCTCTGAAATCTGCACGCATGAAAACATTTTGGTTCCAATTTTTCAAGGATTGGAAATTTTTGTAATCCATTGTTACTTTATTTCCCAACCAAGATTTATTGAAAAATAAACTCAATTGATCAAATCGCATTTGCTTTTCACAAATCATAAATTTGGTGTCCAACTTGTGTACTTTGAATTTTGATATTGGATCTAAAGCATTAAATCCTACAGTTTGCAGGGCAATAGTATCTCCAAAAACCCAAAAATTATTCACTTTGGAATTTATATTCACCAATGAAAAATGAGAGATGTCAAAGTTTTTTACATTAGAATTATTTTTTACTTGGTCATCATCCAATAAAAACTGGCCACCTAATACATCCACTTCTTTGATCTTAAATAAAGCACTTGGCGTATTTTGAGGCGCATTTGGATTACTTAACCAATTCGTTAAACGAACTATGAATTCGTCCATGTTCATTTTACCGTCCTTCTTATCAAAAATCAAATGAACACGGGGTTTAACCAATCTGGCAAACTCCATTGTTGGCTTATTTCCATGTAAAAACAAATCAGCCAAATTAAAATTGACATCTAATTGTTCAATTTTAATCATTTCCTTTCCCCATGGATCTTTGACTTGTAAATTCCACAAGCTCAACTCATCAAAAAATTTAAATTGTATCCTTTCAAAGGTCAATGGATACCCAATAGATTGTTCAATTTTAGGTGAAAAATACCGTGCAAGGAGAGTTTGATTACTTGGAGCTTTTAGTAAAACGGTAATGCCAAAAAGCAAAAAAAACACAATCACTAAAGAATAGAGAAAGGTTTTAGCAAGAATTTTGACAAATTTTACCATATTTGTTGAATGATTCTCCTCGCCATTGAATCTTCTTGTGATGAAACATCTGCCGCCGTTATGGTTAACGGTGAATTGAAATCAAATATTATTTCAACTCAACTAATTCATACCCAATGGGGTGGTGTAGTACCAGAATTAGCAAGCAGGGAACATCAAAAAGCAATCATACCGGTGGTTGAAGAAGCCCTACAAAAAGCAAATATAACTAAAAAACAGCTGAATGCGATTGCTTTTACGAGAGGACCTGGTTTATTAGGAGCACTTTTGGTTGGCACTTCTTTCGCAAAGGCCTTAGCTTTAAGTTTAAAGATTCCTCTAGTTGAGGTAAATCACATGCAAGCGCATGTATTGGCTCATTTTATTGAGGAGCCAACACCTCAATTTCCATTTCTTTGCTTAACAGTTTCAGGAGGACATACACAATTAGTTTGGGTGAGTAGTCCAACAAATATGGAAATAATAGGTGAAACTTTGGATGACGCTGTAGGTGAGGCATTTGATAAAACCGCAAAATTAATTGGACTGCCTTATCCGGGTGGACCATTGATTGATAAATTAGCAAAAGAGGGTGACCCTACCCGATTCAAATTCCCATTAGGTGAAATTCCAGGCCTGAATTACTCCTTTTCAGGCATAAAAACATCCATTCTTTATTTCTTACAAAGAGAATTACAAAAAAATTCGCATTTTATTGAAGAAAATAAATCAGATATTTGCGCATCGGTACAATTTACACTTGTGGAAATTTTATTAAAAAAAGTAAAACGGGCAATGCGTGAAAAAAAATGTAAGCAAATTGCCATAGCAGGTGGTGTTTCTGCAAATTCTGGTTTACGAAAAAGTTTACAAGAACTAGGAGAAAAAGAAAATTGGGAAGTATTTATCCCTGCCTTTTCCTATTGCACAGACAATGCCGGTATGATTGCCATGGCCGGACATTTTAAGGCTGTCGCAGGTGATTTCTGTGGACAGGAGGTAAGTCCACTTGCACGAATGGATTTTTAAAAACTACCAATTCTTTCCATTAATTCTGCTGCGTGAGAATCACTCACAGGGATATCAAAAGTACCGATTTTTATTCGCTGGTGTTTAATGGAATCTATTTTTCTTAAATTCACTATGAATGACTTATGAACCCTCATAAACAAATGATCCACTACACGAGCTTCAATTGATTTCATTGTCATCTTTGTAAGTATCGGTCGTTTTTCACCCTCCAAATAAATTTTTATATAATCTTTTAATCCCTCAATATGTGTAACCTGGGAAATTAAAATTTTCACTAATGAATATTCCACGTTTACAAAGAAAAAATCTTCTTTGGGCATCTCATCAATTTTAATTTTAGAAACAGGAATCGACTTATTTTTATCTGCATTGAATATTTTCAAAGCTTTGTGAACCGCTAAACTAAAACGTTCCATCGGCACAGGTTTCACCAAATAGTCTACCACATCCATTGAAAAACTTTCAACGGCATATTGTTCATAGGCCGTTACAAATATCACCAAAGGTTTGTCTTTTAAGGATTGTAGAAATTGTGTACCCAACATACCTGGCATCTGAATATCGGAAAAAATCAAATCAATCGATTGAGTAGAAAGTACCTCCATCGCCTCAAATGCATTTTTACAAGATGCTACTAAATGTAAGAAAGGAATTTGTCTGATATTTTCCTCAACTAATTTTCTACCCATGCTTTCATCGTCTAGCACAAGACAATTTATTTTTTCCATGTTAAATCTTTTTATCTAATAGCATTGAAAGTTCTACTTTAAAAAATCCATCCTTTTCTAAAATGGACAAATAGTGTTTTTCAGGATATAATAATTGCAATCTCCGAGTTACATTTTTCAAACCAATTCCCGAACTTGGTTCATTAGATTCTTTGTTTGCTTCTCCAATTTTATTGAGAACAGAGAAGGCAAATTGCCCATCATCAATCTGAAAATGTATATTTATCTCAGGATTTTCCACTTGATTTACACCATGTTTAAAAGCATTTTCAATAAAAGGGATCAATAACATGGGTTCAATCATACAACTTCGAACAATTCCATCTTGCTTAAAATGGATAGTAATATCTTCGCCAAATCGTGTTTGTTGTAAATCAATATAATTTTTCAAATATTCCATTTCCTTCGTTAAAGGAATCATTGTTTGGTCAGAATCATATAACATATACCTCATCAAAGAAGATAATTTTAAGGTTACTTCTTCCGCTTCTTGATGTGCTTTCGTACGTACCAAATAAACAATACTATTGAGAACATTAAATATAAAATGAGGACTTATTTGGGAACGTAAAAAGGACAATTCCGATTTCATTTGCTCTTGATGTTCCTCAGCTTTTTCGGCCTGAATATGTATGAATTCCAACAACAATCCATAAGTAGAACCGATTCCAGCTATCATCACGATTGGAAATAACCCCTGAACTCCTAAAACAGTTGCCTCTTCATGTTCAAATTGAATGATGTATTCTTGTACTATTAATTCTAAAAAATAAAATGCTAAAACAGAGACAATCAACCCGGCAATGTACCAAATAACACCATGCTTTTTAAAAATTGATGGAACTAAAAATAAGGTTATCCAATAAAATAAAGGAACTACTACTGCCAATTCAACCCACGTATGTTCAGAAAATTCGGGATGATCATGAGCAGAAACTTCGTGTGTATGATGGACGGGACTAAATAATGGAAGTCCAATCCACATTCCCCATAAAATTAAATTAAATAGGACTTTAAATGTCGTCAGTGTTTTATTTGAATTCCAGACCTGCCACATATGTTATTATTTCATCACAAAACTATTGATTATCCACCAATTAGAAAAAAGAAGTAACAAGTTGACCTTTTATGTCGATAAATGAACGAAATTTGAAAACAATCGGGAAAAAACATTTTATCGTTTTTATATTGTTTTTCATCTTCACAACGATAGCTTAGGTCTTTGTCTAGAAAATAAATGTTCACTTTTTCGTTAATTTGAAAAAAATATAAAAACATGAACAATAAAACATTTGCATTAATCTTCTGCCTAAGTGGTCTTATGACCTTAAACTCCTTTGCCAGTACCTCTGCCTCTGACTCAACTAAAACTCCGGAAAAAAAGGAAATGAAAACGCTATTGGGTTCTAATTTTAAAATCAAATCCTGGGGATTTTCTGTGACACCTTATGCACAATTTGGTCAAGCTGGAAAACAAAATGGTTTATCTGCCCTCTTCCATTTAAATAACAACTGGGGAATTGGAATGTCGATGATGGGAACTATAAGAAGAAACGATGCAATGTCAGGACCCGATGGAACGCGTCAACATTTTGGAGGTCTTCATATCGAATATACACCAAAATCAAATGCCTTGTTACACGTGACATTTCCTTTAATTGTGGGTATGGTTGCACAGGAAAAAGACATGACCCTTGCCATTCCTTATCCTACGGATCCACTTAATTCAAATACTCCATATCCTTCAAGAATGGATCGCGACCGTCGCTTTGATAATTTTGATAAATCTTTTGGAATTCAACCAGGAATTAATCTCGAGTTGAATTTATTTAAATATGCGAAATTATTTGGAGGTGTAAATTACCGTTTTGCATTTGGACAATATGCAAATGAAAATATCCAAGGCTTAAATGGTCAATTTGGATTCAAATTTGGTGTATTTAATAAGAAATATAAATAATTAACCTTTCTATTTTCAATACAAAAAAGGCCGGAAATTCCGGCCTTTTATTTTGTAATATAACATTAAAAATTTCGATCTCCTACTTCTCTTTTCCCTAACATAACAGCTCCTACCATTGCCACAAAAAATAAAACAGTAACTAATTCAAAAGGAAGTAAATATTCTGAATATAAAACCTTCCCTAAATTTTCTACCATCCCCGTTTGAGGCGAATATTCAGCTTCAGTTGGAGCTACATAATTTGTATTTTTAAAGCCTGCAATTAAAATAACCAGTAAAGAACCAGCGACTATTGTACCAGCTAGTTTGGTTAGATTAGTTTTAGAGTCGGGTATGTTCTTTTTAAGATCGAACATCATGATTACAAAAAGAAATAATACCATGATTGCCCCTGCATATACAATAATGTTTACAGCCATTAAAAATTGTGCATTTAGCAGAACATAATGTCCTGATATACAGAAAAAAGTAAACACCAAATACAATACACTATGAATGGGATTTTTAGACAACACCACCATTAAAGCACTTAATAGGGTTAATCCAGAGAGAAAATACCAATAATTTGCAATTTCCATATTCTTTTATTTCCAACCTTCGCGTAAATAGCGTTGGTCCATTTTTTCAACTAATTTATCTTTACCATAAATAACCTCATCCCTTTCATGGAATGCGGGAACAATTTTGTCGTGACGTAGGTAGATGGCTTGCTTCGGGCATGCCTCTTCGCATAATCCACAGAAGATACAACGGAGCATATTGATTTCATACACTTGTGCATACTTTTCTTCTCTATATAGGTTTTCTTCCCCTGCCTTCCTTTCTCCTGCAACCATTGAAATGGCCTCTGCAGGACAAGCAACAGCACAAAGACCACATGCGGTGCATCTTTCTGCACCATTTTCATCTCTTTTTAAAATATGGTGACCTCTATAGATTGGTCCTAAATAACGTTGTTGTTCAGGATATTTTATGGTTACCGGTTTTTGAAAAAAGTGTTTTAAAGTTGTGGCCATACCACCCACTATTGCCGGTAAATACAAACGCTCAGCTAATGTCATTTCGCCTTGCTCAAGCACCTTTGTCCGATTGGTTAATTTCATTTTAGGCAATTTTTTTCTTAAACTTTAATTGATCATAAATCACAAGTCCTACTAAAAGAACTATAATTCCAGCAATTCCAGCGATAATTGGTTGGCCAGACAAAATACCAATGCCAGTCACCAACACATTATAAATTGAAAGTGGAATTAGGCCCGTCCAACCCAAGTTCATCAATTGATCATAACGGAATCGAGGCAATGTCCATCGTACCCACATAAATACAAAAACAAAGAACAATGCTTTTCCTATTAATGCTCCTGCACCAAGCAAGGCGGCTGGAGTATCTCCAAATTTTCCAGCAATAAATTCATAACCTGGATAATCATACCCTCCAAAAAATAAGGTAGCCATAACAGCGCCAGAAATGAACATATTGATGTACTCTGCAAATAAATAAAATCCTAATTTCATAGATGAATATTCCGTATGGTATCCACCTATTAGTTCGGTTTCGCACTCAGGTAAATCAAAAGGAGTACGATTACATTCTGCAAACGCGCAGATGATAAAAATGATAAACCCTAAAGGTTGATAAAAAATATTCCAATGTGTACTTTGTTGGGCCTCTACAATTGCTCTGGTAGAAAGAGATTCAGAAAACATCAAAATGGCAATGATGGATAAACCCATCGCTAACTCATAAGAAATATTTTGTGAGGCAGCTCGTATTCCACCCAAAAGTGCATATTTGTTATTGGATGCCCAGCCACCAATTAATATCCCATAAACACCTAATGAAACGATACCAAAAACCCACAAAATTCCGATATTCACATCAATTCCTTGAAGGTCAAACGTAACACCAGCAATTGTAACCGTGTCCCCAAAAGGAACCACAGCAGAAGTCATGAGTGCTGTCAACATAGACAAGCAAGGTCCCATGATAAACAACCATTTATTGGCATGAGATGGGATAAAATCTTCCTTCATGAACATTTTTACGGCATCTGCCAATGGCTGAAAAATACCAAAAGGGCCCGCACGATCTGGTCCTACGCGATCTTGCATAAATGCGGCAATTTTGCGTTCAAAATATGTTGAATAAGCAGCAACTCCTAAGGTAATTGCGAATACAATTAGTATGAAGATGGTTTTTGCAAAAAATATTGAATTTGTAGGTTCCATATTACTATTTTTCAGAAGCTGGTAAAGAAGTTGGAATATTCAAAAAGCTTCTATCTCTATCATCATCAATTTGCTTATAACTTTGAGCAGCTTGTTGGATTGGGAAAGCCGGACGAATTAAATTAGCCCCATATTTATTTGCTGAAATCACTGAATTTCTAGCAATTTTTGTAGGTCCTTCAATGACCCAATCGCTTGTCTTTTTACGATCAAAACGACACGTATTGCAAATAAAATCAAGTGATTCACCCCACTCATTTTTACGTGAAGTCACACGTATAACCTCTTCTCCACGATACCACAATACCACTTTACCCGAACATGTTGAACAATCACAATGTGCATCTACAGGTTTTGAAAACCAAACGCGACTTTTGAATCGATAGGTTTTATCTGTTAAAGCACCAACAGGACAAACGTCTATAACATTTCCTGAAAAATCATTATCAATTACATTTTCGATATAGGTACTGATCTCTGCATGATCTCCTCTATGCATGACACCGTGTACACGACCATCAGTAATTTGGTCGGCTGCATATACACATCGATAACAAAGAATACAGCGATTCTTGTTTAACGTAATGTAAGGTCCCAGATCAGTTTCTTCAAAAG
>JBEBDG010000095.1:0-8376 GCA_041157165.1 Bacteroidota bacterium | reverse complement strand
TTACCCAAATCGATTGCAAATAAATTTTCAACCATTAAACTAGTAGTTTCATGGTGACCGGTTCCAAATGACATTTTTGGATTTATGACTAAATCCAATTGATAGCCAGGTTCTGGCGCATGAAAACTTGCACGAATAAAAACCTTATTGCTGATACGAATTGGATCATAATTAGTCTCCCAAACTTCATTCCAATTTTGTTTTTCAATTTTTTGAATTGTATAATCAATTGGACCTAAAGGAGCATAGCGCTCAAAAATTGCTTGCATTTGAGAGGGCTCAAATAAGTTTTCAAGACAAAAAGCATCCATGCCAGTAGCATTTTCTTCAAAAATATCGAAACCAATTTCGGCTAATTCAGCCATTAAAATTTCAGCTATTTCTACGGATGCAGAAATACTTACTTGAATGGTTAAATTAGAATCACTCATTGGAATTGCTAGGTGGAGGCGTTTTTTTACCAAAAACAGAAATATTTAAATACCGTTTTGGTTGAAGTCTAAAGTCTAATAATAATTTATCTAAATTGACCAATGTCTTATTTAAACTTACATATAAACTATCGTTTTTAAGAAGTTTACCTGCTGAACCTTTTCCTTGCTCCAATGATTGCACAATTTTTTGGACAGAACTTAAAGAAGCATTTATTTCATTAACAGTTTTACCCAATTTCAAGGCTTGCAATGAGTCTGCAATTGTATTAAATTTCCCCAAAAGAGGTTTAAGTTGTTTTTCCGTTTCCACCAAATCATTGGAAAGTAATTTAAGATTGGTAGAAATTTGAGCTAAATTATCTCTATTATCGGAAACCAATCCATTTACGGAATTATTCAAACCATTTACTGCACTATTTGAATTTGATAAAAGCGTATTTAAATAATCGCCTGTTTTTTCAAAACGTTTGGAAATAGCGCGAAAAGAAACCAGAAGAGAATCAGCATTTGATAGCACTGGAATTGCTCTTTCTTTTAATAAATTGGTTAAACCTGTCTCAGTTGTTCCTTTTATATAAGCTCCTTCAGGTAATTCTTTAGATCCTGCCAGATTAATTAATATAATTTTCCCTCCCAACAAGGCTCCATCTGCTAAAGTTACGGTACTTTGGTCTTTAATGTGTAAATCCTTATTGAGGCGAAGGGTAACTAGTATTTTATTCCCTTTATCAGGCTGCAATTTAACCTCTTTTACTTTGCCCACCTCAATTCCATTCATCATGACCGGATTAGATACTTGTAAACCATCTACATTGTCGTATTCGACATAATATAAATTGGAGCTGGTAAACAAATCATTTCCTTTTAGAAAATTAAATCCAAAGTATAATATTAAAAATGTTATTAAGGCTAAAAACCCAACCTTTAATTCATTGCTTTTGAACATCTTGTTCTATTTTTCAAAGTCTTCTTTATACTGTTTAAATGCTCTAACAATTGCATCAGCAACTTCAAGCTGTCCTTTTTCAGAAGATAAATATTCTTCTTCTTCTGGATTTGTTAAAAATCCCGTTTCAACCAAAACACTTGGCATGGCTGTTCTCCAAATAACTAAAAAACCAGCTTGCTTTACCCCAAAACTTTTTCTGTTGTAGGTTTTAGCAAAATGATTCTCGATAAATGAGGCAAACTTTACCGAATTTGCCATAAAAGCACTTTGGTAGTTCGCCATCATAATGTGCGAGAGTGGTGAGTTAGGATCAAAACCACCATAAGTGTTTTCATAATCCTTTTCTTGTAAAATTACAGAGTTCTCGCGTTTTGCAACATTTAAATTACCATCTGTTTTGTGCAAACCCATCGTATAAGTTTCAGTGCCATAAGCCGTCTTATTTAAGGCAGCATTGCAATGTACTGAAATAAATAAATCAGATTTGTTTCGATTGGCAATATTAGCTCGCTCATTTAATTCAACAAAAGTATCCGTATCTCTTGTATACACAATTTTCAAATCAGGATATAGTGCTTTCAATTGCTTACCAACCTCTAAAATTATTTTTAACGTTACCTTTCCTTCTTGATTTCCTTTAGGACCATGACAACCTGGATCTTTTCCACCATGACCAGCATCCAAACAGACTGTTTTAAGTAAATTTTTCTTTGTTGACTTAATGGGCTCATTAAAATCAAAAGAACCTAAACCTAAGACTAAGCAGATTAAAATTACGTTTAAAATTGTACGAAAAGAAAACATAAATTTTGAAATATTACGCTAAGAACCAACAATAATGTAATTTTGTATTCTTTTTAACAACAAATATACGTTTTAACCTTGAATTTAATTGAATTCGGTCTGTAAATATATCATATTGTCTTTCAGTATCTGTTTTGCTTTTATGCTCCCAGGTCAATTGGTGGCACAAAAACTAATTATACCTGACAGTACCCAACAGGCTTCAATCAAAAAAGATAGCTCTAAAACGCAATTAGAGACCACCGTATTTTATTCAGCTGTAGATTCAACTATTTTGGATGCAGAAAATCAAGTAGTCAATTTATATGGTGGAGCAAAGGTGAAGTACGGACAAATCAGTTTAGAGGCCGATTATATTCGATTGGATTGGGCTAAAAACGAAGTTTTTGCAAAAGGAACCTATGATTCTACCTCCAAAAAAGAAGTAGGTCTTCCTTTGTTTATGCAGGGTTCTGACAAATATGACTCAAAAGAAATTCGATATAATTTCAAAACTAAAAAGGCAATCATCAAAGAGATTGTTACCCAACAAGGAGACGGGTTTATACATGGGAGCAATGTAAAAAAAGATGAGGAAGAAAACATGTATATTCGGAATGCAATATATACAACCTGTAATCTTTCACACCCGCATTTCAACATACGTGCCAGAAAAATCAAGGTAGTGGGTCGAAAGGAAATTATTTCTGGACCTTTCAATTTTGAGCTAAATGATATTCCATTGCCAATTGGGCTACCTTTCGGATTTTTTCCTTATTCTCAACCAAAAGAAGCGGGAAAGTCTGGTATCCTTTTTCCCACCTACGGGGAAGAGCCTAATGGTAGAGGATTTTATTTGAGAGACGGAGGCTATTATTGGGCTGCAAGTGAAAATATTGGTGTCCGTTTTACCAGTCAAATCTATTCAAAAGGTGGATGGGGTCTTGGAGCAAATTCACAATACAATAAGAAATATAGGTATTCTGGTAATTTCAATTTAGCCTATAATAAAAACTCCAATGGTGCAGAGTTTAACCCAACCTACCGCACCGACTTTGCTATTCAATGGTCTCATAGTCCACGATCAACAGGAAATTCATCTTTCTCTGCATCTGTCAATTTAGTATCAAATTCATATAATCAATTTAATACATTCAGTTCACAACAATATTTATCGAATACGGTAAGCTCTGCCATTCAATATTCGAAAAATTTTGGTCAAAATATTAGAACAGGAATATCCTTCCGTGTGAATCAAAATACAACCACCCGTATCATGGATGCGGGAACTGATTTTAACTTTGGGATGAATCAATTTCAACCCTTTAAAAGAAAAAAATCGATTCAAGATAGATTTATTGACCAATTCAGAATTGGTTTAGATTTTTCGGGAAGCATTAGCCTTAATAATCAGGTTTCTGATTTGTACACGCGTTATGAATTTGACGTTTATCCTCGTGCCTCCAATGAATTACGAGGAACCATTCAAAAGCCATTTATACCGAGTTCCTTATCTGATTTACCAGCAGGTGTCTTACCTGTTAATTTAGAAACCCTACCAAAATTATTGGAAAAGGCACAAACAAAATTCACTTACTCTATTCCATTATCTTTGCCTAACATTAAAATCAATCGATATATCAATTTAACTCCTGGGGTTTCTTTGTCTGGAAATATGTATACACGTAGCTACAAGTATACTTATATGAAGAGTGATTCAACGGTTAAAATTGACACCATTGGAGGTTTACCTAAATTCTCTCAACAAATGTCGTTTTCAGCAAGCATGAACACTCGCTTGTACGGAACCCTGCGTTTCAAAAAAGGAAGATTGGAGGGAATACGGCATACCATTGCACCAAGTGTAAGCATTAGTTATACTCCAGATTATTCAGACCCTTCTTTTGGATTTTACCAGGACGTTCGGATTAATAATCGAAAATTCATCAATGCCGATGGCATTGAACAAATAGGAGATATACGTAGGATAAGTGTTTTTGACCCCCGGATTACAAGTTATGGAGGTGCATCTGGAGCGATAAGCTTTGGTCTTCAAAACACTTTGGAGGCAAAGGTTAAATCCAAGTCGGATACTGCCACCAAACAAAGTGAAAAAATTGCTATTATTGATAATTTTGGAATTAATGGAAGTTATAATTTATTGGCCAAAGAATTCCCATTATCCAATTTAGGATTCAATGCGGCTTCTCGTGTAAATAAATTTGACATCAATTTAGGTGGCTCGCTTGATCCCTATCTATATGTTCAAGATCAATTTTTTCCTCAGGTTGGTCGAAGAACCACAGATTTAATGATCAAATTAGGAGAAGGTCTCGCACGACTTCAATCTTTCAATTTTTCAATAGGAAGAAGATTTAGTCCAAAGGGCACCGATAAACCCAAAACAAGCGCCTTTGGAAGCCAAAGTCAATTGAATCAAATCAATCGAAATTTAGAAGATTATGTAGATTGGAATATTCCTTGGACTTTCTCCTTCTCTTATCAATACAGTATGTTCAAAACTGGCTTGGCCACTCCACAGGAGATCAGTGGTATGACATTTCAAGGAGATTTAAGTCTTTCGGAAAAATGGAAGATCTCTGTAAACTCCGGATATGATTTTAAATTCAAAGGACTTACCTACACAACACTATCTGTTCATCGAGATCTACATTGTTGGGAAATGAATTTTAACTGGACACCCATTGCAAGTCCATTTTTTGGTAGAGCAAGTAATTACTCATTTGACTTACGCGTAAAGAGTTCTTTGTTACAAGATTTAAAAATATCAAGGCGAAGAAGCTTCTATGATAAAGGTGGTTTCTAATTTATTTTAAAACCTCTTTAAATTGCTTTAAAAATTTATCCATTTTAGGCTTAATCACTATTTGACAATACGGTTCTTGCCCATTTTCTCTGAAATAATTTTGATGGTAATCTTCGGCTGGATAAAATGCAGACGCTTCCACAATTTCTGTAACAATTGGGTCAGGAAAAACCTTTTGTGAATTTAATTTTTCTTTCCACGCTAGTGCCGTATTTTTTTGAGCCTCTGTATGGAAAAAAATAGCTGATCGATATTGGGTACCCACATCATGCCCTTGTCTATTAAGTGTTGTCGGATCATGGGTTTGCCAAAAAATTTCTAATAACTTATCAAAGGAAACAATGGAAGGGTCGTAGGTAAGTTGACAAACCTCTGCATGGCCTGTTAGACCGGAACATACTTCACGATATGTTGGATTTTTTATTTTACCTCCCATATATCCTGAGGTAACAGATTCAACTCCTTTTACTTGCTGAAATACAGCTTCCACACACCAAAAACAACCAGCTCCAAATGTAATTTTTTCCATTTTTTTTAAATTTTGCTTTTCTTTTTGCAAATCATTGGATTTAACTTTGTTACCACATGAAAAAACCAACAAAGAAGTAAACAAAACTACTCCGAAAAAAGTTTTTCCAAAAAGATGCGTTAATTTTGTCATATTATAAGATTTTTTCATCACCAAATATAAATGATTCAGCAATTATAAATGAATAAGCCCTCGGAGAATATAGTAGAGAATTGGAAAACAGCACTTTCACAAACTAAATTTCGTTGGTTTTTCTATTTGGCTATTTTATATTTTTCTATTTTCCCATGGAAAGCAGATGATTTTTTTCAATATATTCAATTAAGGGAGGGATATGATTTAAACGATTATTTATTACAAATAGTTCCTGCAAACAATCATTCCTATTTAATATTTGGAATCATATATCTTTCGGTAATTTACCTACTCTTGCAATTACTCAAACAACCTAAATTATTTATTTGGTTTGCTTGGGCTTTCAACATAGAAACCACACTTCGGTTTATCTGCATTTATTTTATACCCTTGAATCCCCCTCAAAATTTAGTAGAACTACATGATCCATTGGCTGAGATTTTTATTTATGGAAAAAATTTGGCAATCACTAAAGATTTGTTTTTTTCCGGACATACCGCAACAATGATCTTTGTGTGTTATTTTTTGAAAGGGAAAGCTGAAAAAACAATTGCAATTACTTTGACCATATTGTTGGCCTATTTATTACTTATACAGCATATTCATTACACTATTGATATTTTAGGGGCCGTATTTTTCACCTTAATTTCTATCCTGATCGCTAGAAAAATTACCTCTTTTTAGGTAAGCCGCTGTCAAGTTTTTCAAATACTGAATTATTTGATAAATATTCTGGAATAATTTCCTTTATTTTTGCCACCAAATGAGTGTTCGTCCCCATGTCTAGGATTGTTTGCAAATCATTGATTTGAACTTCCATAAAGGCAAAGCTTGGTGTATTTACTTTTGCAATTAAAATTTTCGGATGATGTGTTGGCAAGGTATTTTCATTATTATTCAATAACTCTTCGTATAACTTTTCTCCAGGCCTAAGTCCTGAAAAACTTAATTTAATATCTTTTCCAACTTGTAATCCACTTAAGGTTATCATCTTTTTTGCAAGGTCGACAATTTTTACAGGATCACCCATATCAAAAACGAACACCTCACCACCATTGCCCATGATAGCCGCCTCTAAAACCAATTCACATGCCTCGGGGATTGTCATGAAATAACGTGTAATTTCTGGATGTGTTACGGTTATAGGTCCACCTTTTTCTATTTGTTTTTTGAATAAAGGAATTACCGATCCATTTGAACCAAGAACATTCCCAAATCGAGTTGCAATAAATTGTGTAGAGACCCCCTCTAATTGATTCATAGATTGGGTATACATTTCGGCTAAGCGTTTTGTTGCACCCATTACATTGGTGGGATTTACAGCCTTATCTGTTGATACCATGATAAATTTTTGCACATTGTTTTCAACAGACAAATCTGCAATCAAACGCGTTCCAAGTACATTTACCTTGATGGCTTCATATGGATTATTTTCCATAAGAGGTACATGTTTGTAGGCAGCAGCATGGAAAACAATTTCAGGTGTATATTGTTTAAAAATTTTACCCATACGGTTTGGATCCGTGACACTTGCCACCAAAAATACCACTTGTACATGTTGTGGAATTTTATCTTTCAATTCAAATTCTAAGTCGTAGATCCCCGTTTCAGATTGATCAACTAGTACTAATTTGTTAGGTAAATAATTTATCAATTGTCGAACCAATTCACTACCGATACTACCTGCTGCACCTGTAACCAAAATTGTTTTAGAATTTATTTCTTGAGCCAAAGCTAAATTATTCATTTGAATAATTTCTCTTCCTAATAAATCTTCAATTTTTACTGTATCAATTTGATTCAAATTAAAACCACCGTCTACCCATTTATTCATTGGAGGAAGACTCTTCACCACAATACCTTTTTCTAGAAACAAATCAGAAATATACCTTCTTTTTTGAATGGAAAGATTATTGACAGCGATGATGACCGATAAATTAGTATACTCGCCAATAAATTTTTCTATGGCATTCTCTAAACTAAAAACTTTTGTCCCCTCTAATGATTTATTGATTAGGGTTTCATTTTCATCAATAAAACCTAATAAATGGTAATTATTTCGTTTATCAGCCGCAATTAAATTTTTGGTTAATATACCTGAATAGCCAGCACCAAAAATCAATACATTGGAAACAGGTAAATTTGTAATCGTAAAAAACTCAAAAATGGCCTTGGCGAAAATACGAATACCAATTAGACTAACCAGCGCTAAAAAGAAATCAATTATAAAGAAAGAAAACGTATCTGATAAAAACCGAATGGTTTCCATTTGGTATCGCCAAATCCAAGATATCAGGGAAGCAAAAACTGTACTAATTAATATTGTTTTGAAAATTCGTAAAGCATCTTCGATACTGGTATGCCTAATGATTCCCTCATAGGATTTAAAGATTAAAAACGCGATAAAACGAAGTGAAAAAACCAAGATAAGATTAAAACGTAATAAATCTAGATCGATTTGGCTTATTTGAAAGTTCCTTCTAACTAATGTCGCAAAAAGAATACATGTGAAGACAACCAATAAATCAATTCCAAATACTAACCACCTAGAAAGAAATCTATCTGAAAATTTACGAAATAAATAACTGTTGGAAACAGGAGGCATAAGCTGATCTAAAGAAAGGTGGTTTACTAAATACAAATTTACTTATATTTATTTCACCTTTAAAAAAAATTATATATTAATATGTAATTTATATAATTTCATACGAAGAAATTT
>JBEBDG010000094.1:0-8398 GCA_041157165.1 Bacteroidota bacterium | reverse complement strand
CTTTTTCAATAATATAGAAAGAAGAAAGCGAAGAATATACAATACCAAAACTGTACAAAAGACCGTTAACATGCAGATTTCGATCAAAAATAAACGTTCAACCGTATTCATTTGATCATTAGATGAACGAAAATCAAACCAATAGAGCAAAATCGGAAGTAAAGAAAAAGCTATGCTCAGTTTAATGGTTAAAAACCCAAATTCATTAGCAATTTTCTTGAGCATACTATGGACGTTTGAAGCTTAATGCCATTTTTAACTGAACAATAATATACCCTATTCCTATCCCGGTAAGAAAAGCCAAAACAAGTTGCCATTTTCCGTTTCCAAAAAATCCAACCAATGACAAGATCGGTAGGATCGTTAATGTAGACAGAATGATAAACACAAAATGATTGAACTGATTGTTGAAAATAGAGTCCCGGACACGCCAATCAGAAAATGCAATCAAGAGTGCTATCACAAAAGCAAACACCAGTATAAGGGAAGCAGTTAAGAATAGATTGGAATGTTTATCTATGTATGAGGCTACTTTGATCGGGTATCCTTCCATCTCTACAATAGGATCAGTCACTTCAATTGTATCTGTCGTGAATTTTCGTTTAACCAGGTCCCAAATCTCAGATCGTCCATTATCGTAACCCAGTGCCCAAAGTCCTACGCCCTTTAACTTTCTGGAAAGAGCAAAATTCATTTTTTTGCCTAATGTGAAATCATCATCAAACCAACATTCAATATTGGTGTTATCCGGAAATTCAAGATTAAAATAATTGGTCATCGTAATAGGATCCAAATTAGCAACCAACTCATATGTAGTATCCAAAGGGTTGTACAACGCTTTGATCTCTCTATAGGTGATTTTCTTGTCAAAATTCGTTTCGTAATAATCATTTCCCTTGCTAGCGCCTTTCCATTGTGCACCATACAGAGGAAGTGCCAATATTGTTTTTGACGAATCGATTCCAGCACTTAAATAAGAAGTTACGATGGATTCCAAACTATACCCATCGTTGTTCTCAACCCTTAAGGGTGAAATAGCAGCATGTCCTTTATCCACATTCAATTCATGTAGATCATACCCCCTTATCACCATGGCATCTGCATGCACCTGAATTTCAGAGATGTCAAAAATTTGATTCTGATTATCGGGAGGTAAGCTGATGGCCAGGTAAAAAAGTTTATCAACCATCTGCTTTTCCATACGTTCTCTGAAATCCTGAACAAAATTTACAAAGGCGACCCGTTTGGATTCTGAAAAACCCCTGAAATCCAATTCAACACCGTCAGCTTGTTTTTCTCTCAATAAACTGCTTACCGAATCTGCCAGTACTTTCCAGGCAAGCTGGTTTTCCAGAAATCTATTGGACTGCCTCTCGCCATGACAAGAGACCGTAAGCAATGCTCTTTTCCGGTGAGCATGCGCAGAATCAACCATGGCTATATCTCTCCATTGAGTTATGTGATCAGGATTGCTATAAGACCCTGTTTCAGGATCAATGGCATATGAAAAGAATGAAATGGTGGACAGTAACTCGTATGGATATGTTTTCCAGAGTTCTCCCATAAAATAGGGATGCCAACCAAATACCTCAATATCAGGGTTAAGCCTTCTGGAACCGGAATCGATGATTATAAAGGTTTTGCGAGAAGTATCCCATTGAAAATTATCAGCTTTCAATGTAGCGTTTTTACCATTCAACCAATCGTACAAATAATCATATTGGTTCAAAATACTTTTCTGTTTAATGGGAGCTGAAACGACTTTATTGGAGTCAGCATCATTGGTATTTGCACCTATATTCTTAATAAAGCTCCCTGATTTCTTGAGCAGTGAAAGCTCCGAAGATACTCTTCGGGTTCCTGTTTTTAATTTTGTATATTCTTTACATCCTGTGAATGCAATAAACAGAAGGCTGATTAAAAATATTTTAAAATAGTGGATCATATGGCCTTAATGGTTAAGTATTCTTTACAAGTGGCTACAATGGTTTCAACTTCCTCCTGATAGTCGTTTAAAAACAATCCAATCATTTCGAAATCTGTAACAGTATTATACAGAGTAGAATTATTTTGAACTTCCAGTACCAAAGATTCAGGTAATGAATTCCCTTTTTGAAATGAGAAACAGGCATAATTCCATTTCCTGTTCAACGTTGGCGTAGCATAAGTAGTTTTAACCGAATTGCCATTGGACTGTCTCAAACTTGAACCATTATTGTCTTTTATGCTGAAGTTCAACTCTGATGGAATCTCTTCGGGCAAAGGATAAGATCCGTTTCGAAAAAGTTCTTTGGCTACATACAATTCTAGCGGTGAATGCAGCTTATCAGCATCAATCCATTCTTTCCATTGATTTCGATTCTGATCAGAAGATCCAAACCAATAAGCAATGGCTACGGGTATTTTACCCGGCATGGGCACATTGAGTGTTACCCGATTGGCCTGTGTAATGTCTGTTTTGGAAGGTATGCTAAAATGCTTTCGGACCAGTACTTCCGTAATGGTATCCTGTAATTGCTTAATTTCTTTCACGATGTGCCGAAGCGTATCACATCCAATAACGAAGCTGAGTTTCTGTTGCATCTCTTTTCGGGAAACAATTAATTTCCCTTTGGATCGGGTAATCCCTCTATTGGTGAGGTTAAAAATGATGATGCCGTCTGCAGCAGCAACAAATTCACCGGTCTGCTCAACATTTTTTGGGGATTTAGAAAAGATGTACCGAATCTCTTTTGCTTCCAAAACTTCAAGTTCATCGAAGCCTGCACCTTTGAGCATCGTGTAACTAAAACGTATCGTATCCCCTTTTTTAACCACATAATTGAGGCTCTTTACAGCACCCAATCTGTTTACAGAGAATACAATATTGGCTAGAAATTGAGTTGCTGTTTCCGACAGGTTAAGATGGTTGAGAACTTCCAGGCTGTCCATCGCAATCTTTATCTCCCCCTTGTCTTTCAGTCGGTCAATCAGACTATCCCGAATAGCGAGGTTTGGGGTAAAATCCGATGGCAGTGCCGGATATTCAGGAATGATTTCTTTCAGGACTGATTCTTTTTTCGCATTAAAATTTTCTACAATTATCACTTTAGGCCCCTTCTTGAAAAAAGCTAGCTTGTCCTTGTTAAATGGCAGATCTTGGCTGAACACCCACGCGGGTTGTATGCATAAAAAAAACAAAAAGCCTTTGTATGTAAGCAGGAGTTTCACTTTACGAATTTTGCTTTTTTTGAAGATATTCTTTCAGTTTTCGATAGCGTTCTGTAGCTTCTGTTTGCGCATTGGCAGGATCCTTTTGATCGGGCTTTTGGGAAAACTGTTGCGCTTCGGATGTTATCGGAGACATTTGAAAAAACTCCTGATTCTTCTTGTATACGGTTTGTACATATTTCACCTTATAATCGTACTCACCCATTTGCAATAAATGATCGTAGGGCCCTTTAGGCGCAAAGAACTTCGTTAAGACAGGTGTAATTTCAACCAATGCTAGCAATAGGGTAATGGCTATGGATGCAAGGCTGTCCAATTTACCCAACGCGTTTAACCGTGCCAAAAAACCATATGAAAAGATATCCTCCATGGTCTTTTTATTTTTTTCAAATGAGGCAGCCAGTTTCTTTTTCTCAATTTCAATGTCTTGTATAGATTTATCAATCCGAATTTTATGTTGCTCAAACTCTGCACTGAATGACTCGTATTTTTCTTTTTTGGCGAAGCATTCAATACCTCTGCCCTTTTGTCCCGTTCCGCATGTACCATCACACTCACAGATATATTCTCGATAGTATGTTTCTTTCAAATCAAAATAACCTTTCAATTCTTTCTTCAGTACTCCAACTTTAGCATCCCATTGTTCTAGTTCACGATGGTATTGATGGGTCAAAGAATCTACCAGAACGATTTTGTCACTTCCCAGCACTTGATTGATCTCCAATTTAAACACCTCAACTTCTAGGGGCTTTGAAATAACTATTGAAATGGCTACAGCCATGATCAAACGGGGTATTAACTGCAAGAGTTCCTCCTTCCATGTTTGATTCATGCGAAAACTAGAAACAATATAGCGGTCAAGGTTAAGAATAATGGCTCCCCAAATCAAGGACAGTACGCAACTGATCCAAACATCGGGAAAGATGAGTTGAAAGGCGTAAAAAGAGGAAAGCACAGCCAATAAAGCGGTAAAGAAGACCGTAACACCAATTCCCGTATGCTTGATCCATTCTGATCGTGGGCATTGGTATAGCAGATCAAGGCTACTCCCAGCGCAGAATATGAACATGCGTGTCAAAGGATGTACTGATCTTACTTCCATATCTTGAAGAAGTTAATGATTTTTCGCAGAACAGGGATCAAAACACCGGCTGTTTTTAGTGGTTCAGCTACTTTAATTTCAGAGGCTTCAACAGATGCAGTTAAAACCTGTTCCTGGATCTGCTTGCCCATATCTACTGCCGAAACCGCGAGGATCTGCAATCGTTCAACAAAATCTTCCTGAACGGTGCGTAAAACAAATACAAACTCCTCATCTGAGAACACTTCCACGCATATGGAACTTTCATTAGCGATATCCCCCATTCGGGCTTCCGTCAATAGCCCTATAGGCAATGACGTCCAATCGATCTTTATGCGATCCCCCACAAAAACCGCATAAACATTCCCTTGTTCATGGGTAGACTCCAGGGGTATATAGGCTTTAGAAACCACGTCCAATACCGATACAGAGAGAACGATATGCTTTTGTTGCGCTGTTTTTATGAAGACGGACTTACTTCGGGTTGAAGCTATATTACCTCCTTTGAGCCTAAACAAAGTATCTTCAAAAACAGGAACTTCCATTTGTCCGGCTAAAGGGACCGCACCAATTCCCGGTTCAATCTCCGCGAAATCACCATGATGGACTTCCCAATACAGTTTTATGGTGCCGCCGGGTTCAACATAACTGGGCTGAGCCTGAAAATGCAACTGTACTTCTGATTCTGAAGGGCGAAAAGGTTCCGCCCGTTCAAACAAATGCTTCCAGGCTTTTTCCTGATCAAAAATAAGTTCACCAACATGTTCAGATGACTTCAGCTCCGATTCGCTGATTAACCTGCATTTATCGATGATGACCGTATTGGCTGGAGGTGTAGATAATTCAGATAAAGTAATCAATCCAATTACTCCTCCGGCGTTTGCTAAACGCTTTAACGCGTTTATACATTTAATATTCTTTTCCCAGGCATACAAACATGCAATCAGTTCAACATGTCCTCCCCTGTTTTGAAAACGAAAAAGTTCTGCCTCAATTTGATTGAAATTCTTGCCATCAATGATGAACAATACCTGAAATTGCGCCCTGGTTACTTGGAAAGCAATCTCAGTACCCCAGTCTTTTGGCCAATGCAAATATTGAAACATGTTAATTCTTTGATGACTTTCCTTCTTTTCCCAATTCACGTGTGGCCCCTAAAATAAGGTCCTCTCCCGTGATGATTCTTTGTTCTCTGGTTCTAGACTGCAACCAAGCAAACTGAACCGCATTGTTGATCGCACCGCCTGCCATCTCAAATTTTCTGGCCAGTTCGGAAATATTAATATTTTCTGCTACCTCTAAACTGTCCAAGGCCTTAGACCAGAGTTGTTCCCTTTCCTTGACTTGAGGCATCGTAAAATTAATAATTGATTGAAAACGTCGGGTAAACGCACGATCAATATTGGGTTTTAAATTGGTGGCTAAAATGATCAACCCATCAAAATCTTCGATGCGCTGCAGCAAAAAAGAGGTTTCCTGATTGGCAAACTTATCTTTGGAATCCCCTACATCCGTCCTTTTTGAAAACAAAGACTCCGCTTCGTCAAAAAATAAGATCCAGTCTTTGTTTTCAGCAATATCGAATATGTTGGCCAAATTCTTTTCTGTTTCGCCGATATACTTTGACACGATCTGCGACAAATCGATTCTGTATACCATGCGGTTATGGGTGGCACCTAATAGCGAGGCAGTCAGCGTTTTTCCTGTTCCGGGAGGTCCATAAAATAGCGCACGATACCCTCGTTTAAAGCGTTTTTGGAGTTGGGGATTCTGGCTCAGTTCTTTCTGATGGTTCATCCAAATCTGAATGTGATCGACTTCCTCCCGCACTTGGGGACTAAGAATTAAATCATTGATATTCAGGCTTGTATGAATTTTAAAAGCTGGAAATTGGGCATCGAAATCAGGTTCAAATTTCTCTTCCTTGACCAAATACGATAAATATTCCTGTGAAATAGTGAGTTTTCCTGACCAAAAGGTTTCAGGAGTTCCATTGTAATTCAATCGCAAGATATTCTCCTTGCGGAAAAAATGATGATCAGAAAACAATTTAGCCACTTCTTTGCGTACCGCAATGTCCCTTCCTGCAATAACAAAACTGACCGTTTCACCCGTTGGTATGAATCCCCTGTGAATACTATTGTCGATTCCGCCAAATTCAGAAAATATTCTTCCAATAGACTTGTTCTGAATAAAAAAACGGTCGAATACTGAAGGCTGTAGATGTGGGATGAGTCCCATGATCAAGGCTGCTCGTTCAGCCAGGCTCATGTTATATCGACAAATAATCTCCTCATAAAAACATCCAGTAACATTCGCCGTGGGTGCAGGCAGTGACAAAATAGAGAAATCCTGGTCCTGAAAATAGCTCTCCATTCGGACGTCGAGAACAGTGGAGAACCAGTTAATCTCTTCTTGTATAAATCGAGTGCTATTTTGTTTCGCTGTCATCATTTCCCTCTCCAAATTACTATCAATCTATCGGACATCCAACTCAAATGAATCATTGATATATTCCAAGGTATCGTATCCAATAACATATCATAAGCCTTCTTCTCCACAACCAACTCCCATCGGTCTTCTAACCGATAAAGACGACCCTCACGCTGCAAAAATGTTTCCTGAAATGTTTCAGGACGGGTATTCTTCATTTGTTCCCAGTTTTGAACAGCTCCCTGAAGCATTTTTCGAGCCAATGAAGACTCTTCTGGCGTAGGCTCAAAACTACTCGCAACAGGGAATTTAAAATCAGCTCCACACAACAACTTATTCAGCATGAGACCCTGCTCATCTATCTCAGTCTGAAAATTAACTAAATATTGTGTAAGTTGAATGGCTCGTTCTAAAGCTGCATGATCAACAAAATCATTTCCATCCAACAGCTTTAAAAATTTAAAAAATCGGTTCAGATAGGGCCACAACAAAATTAAACCAGCATTTTGGATGGTTACCCCTTCTATTGCATCTTCCTCATCTGGAAGATCAAGTTCTGATTCCACAGTTTGATTCCATGGCTTAGGCTTGTCTATTTTTTCCAGTTTAAGATCAGGCACAAGAGATAACAAACGCTTCCATGTATCTTTTTCTGGATAATTAAGCTCCTTAGCGTCAAAATTATGGATGGCTAGCAGCTGAGTACTATCTAGCTTGGGAATCAACATCAAAATAACCTCCCTTAACAACAGCATCGGATGCGTGATTTTATATCCGGTAACTGCCCAATTGTATAAAAAGAGATCCCAAATATCTTTATCATTCTTAAGACCCAAATTTTGACGAATAGAGATATTAAATTGATCAGTGAATATTTTTTCCAATAAATTCCATTCATGCCATAATCGGGGATGAATTTTCTCCATCAACCTGTGTTCGCCATATTCATCCATCAACTCCACAATGCGTTTTCGATAAACTTCCTGATTGCTTAACGCAAACATCAAAAAGGGGAAATTTTTTTCATTGGCATTCCACGCTTGTTTAACCAGCTTTTTTGTTTCTGCTAGTGTTAAATAGCGGTTTTGATAATAAACTGAATCCCCCATTAGATAATATTCCAAAACTTTTAGTAGGCTGATGGAATTTTTTGGGGTTTGTACAACGTGCCAATCTAAAATTGGCTTGATGGAAGCCGCCTTTCGCCATTTAGAAGCACCAAAAGAATATTGCACAATGGCTTTTTCCATGGCAGCTAAATGAGCAGTATTTTGTTGTAAATCCTGCCAAAAAGAAGCTTTGTTCCATCGTTTATTGTGTTGGATCAAGCTATTCATGTAATATAAGATTTCATGGACTTCCCCTCTAGTGGCATGTTCAAAAAAATGTGCATACGACTGTTCTAGATAGGCTCGTATATCTGAAGATGCAATATTGGCTTTTAATATCAATTGGAACTGTCGATTCAATTCGGAAATAGTTAACCAGTCAGAAAGCTTGCGAATTGCCTGCTTGTGCATATATGGCTCTTTTATCAAGAGCAGGAACGGAATTTGCAGCACTCTATCGCGGATTCTTTTCTCATCTGAATAAGATAGAGATCCTGAGTTAATCCATGCCTGAAGATCAGTATCTATCTGAGTGGAATAGATGCGAGAATACAGAAATTCATCT
>JBEBDG010000093.1:0-8412 GCA_041157165.1 Bacteroidota bacterium | reverse complement strand
CCATTTGCCCTGTAAAGAAAAGCGTAAAAGCACCAGCTGTTTCTGCAGCAACTCCTTCTAGCGGTGTAACCTTTGTGATTTTAGAACCCATTGTTTTTACAATCTTCCATCCACCACTCATGGTGCCTAAGCCAATTGCTAAATAACATGCTATTGGCACCCAATTAGGTAAAGATGCAAAATCTTGGATACTTCCGCTTGCAATTAATGCTGCTCCAATAATACCCATTACTTTTTGTGCATCGTTTCCTCCATGACCAATACTAAAAGCAGCAGAACTAAATAATTGTAATTTCTTAAACATATTAGCAACTGTATATGCTGTAGGAGTTTTAATTTTTTCAACATATACATAGATCAACATAAATAAAATAGCAGCAGCAAAAATTCCATTCACAATAATTGTATTGTCCGCTTTGTCTACTTCGGCTGCGAATGATTTTTCAATATTGAATTTTGCAATTTTAGCTTTTACCTTATCTATATTTTTTGGTTGAATTGGGTAAATATTATTCACAAGTACCAAGGCGGAATCAGAAGAAATACTTCCTTCTAAATACATTTTTAATGGTTCTTTGTATTTCTCTGTAACCACTTTAGCTTCATCATATTTAATTTTTGCATCATTATTGTCAGGTGCTTTTGCCTCTAATACTAAAAAATCATTGGCATTTCTAACCGCATCTTTAAGTTTGCTTACTGCAATACTTTTAAGCCATCCGCTGTCATTAGCTACTTTGGCTATATAAGTTGCACTAGTTTTGTCAAAATTTTCAATATAAGGATGAATGTGCTCAAAACTAGCATTAGCCTTCTCTAATTTTTCTTGCGTTGATTCTATTTTCGATAATAATACACTGTCATTTTTCTTTTCTTCCAGCTCTATTTTTAATACACTAATTTCTTTTTTATACTTGTCAATACTGAAAAACTTCTGTGCATTTTCGTTCATTTTGCTGTTTTCAAAATAGTCAAAAATAAAGGCAGTCAGTAATGTAGTTGCAGTTATTATAAATAACCTCCACCAGATATTGCGCATGATGGTTACTAATGTAATAAAAACAGAAATGATGATTCCAATGATTGGTGCTAAAAAGATAAAGAGAACTGTTTTTAAAATTGTATCCGCGTCAACAATTTTTGACCAAGAGTAGTCTATTCCTTTTACTGACAAGGCATGTGCAATAGCTGCACCGGCAAATCCGCCAATTAAAGTATGAGAGGAAGAAGAAGGAATGCCATACCACCATGTCAATAGATTCCAGAAAATAGCAGCAATTAAGCCAGAGAATATAACTGGTAGGGTGATAAATTCCTTGTAAACTGTTTTGCTAATCGAGTTCGCTACTGCGTGGTCTTTGAAGATCCAATAAGCTACTGAGTTAAATAAAGCAGCCCAAAGTACAGCCTGAAAAGGAGTTAAAACTTTTGTAGAGACTACTGTTGCAATTGAATTTGCTGCATCATGAAATCCGTTGATATAGTCAAATATAAGCGCAAGCGCTATAATGATAATTAATAATGTCATTGTGAATTAGATTATGCGTACTTGATAATAATAGACTCGATTACATTAGAAACATCTTCAATTTTATCTGTAGCTATTTCAAGTACTTGATAGATCTCTCTTTTCTTAATTACTTCTTTAAAATCATTTTCTTGTTCAAACAATTTTTCGATACTCATATCAAACACATCGTCTGCTTGATTTTCGATACTATTGATTTTGATCATAGCATCTGTCATCTCTTTGATATTTTTCATGTTACGTAATCCAAGCACTGCTTTTTTTGTTTCTTGTGTTCCTTGTAAAACCAATTCGGCAAGTTTGTGAATACCGGTATCGTTAGGGTTTACTTTATAAAAGTTAATTTTTTTAGCAGATGCATAAATATAATCTGCGATATCATCTAATGAAGTAGCAAGGTAGTGAATGTCCTCTCTGTCAAATGGAGTAATGAAATTTCTACCTAATTCAGTAAAAATATTATGGGTTAATTCATCATTTTTATGTTCCAAATTTTCAATTTGTGCAAGAATATTTGCTCTTACATCTGCATCAGGTTCGTTTACCATTTCTTTTAATTTCACGCCCATTTCATTAACGTGTTCTGCTACTGATTCAAATAATTGAAAAAAAACTCTATCCTTTGGTAAAAAGATTTTCATGATTGAATTGATGTCCATAATGGTTGATTTTTGTTGATTTATTCAAGACAAACCTCCAAATTTTTCGCTTACCAATGGATGGTTCTATATTATCAAATTGTTAATTCGAGTAAATCAATTGAAAATCAAAACGTTACATTAAAATCCTTCCTGTATCATTGATTTGGTAACAATTTGGTAACATGTAGGTAACAATTTGGTAACATAGGATGGTCAGCTTTGTGGTGTCTTAAATCAATATCAAATTCATGAAGCCTAAAGCATTTTATCCACTAATTGTTCTTTACTTTTTATTTTCTCTGATTTCGAACACTACAAATGCGCAAAACAAGCCAATTAGTAAGCAATGGTTTGAATCTCTTCAACTAAGAGGGTACATGCAAGTAAGGTATAATAGATTACTTGAGTCAAATCCGCTGTTAAAATGCGACCAATGTGATAAAAGCTGGGGTGATAATGGTGGGTTTTTTATTAGACGCGCCAGATTAATCTTTAGCGGGCAAATAAACGAAAGGGTGTATTTGTATTTTCAACCAGATTTTGTTAGTAGCGCCTCATCCACTGCAAACCAATTTGCACAAGTCAGAGATGCCTATATGGATTTAGGTTTAACCTCGGATAATACATATAGATTAAGGATTGGCCAAAGTAAAGTGCCATTTGGTTTTGAAAACATGCAATCAAGCCAAAATAGACTCCCCTTAGATCGAAATGATGCACTAAATAGTGCTGTATCAAATGAAAGAGACCTTGGCGTAAACTTTTATTGGGCACCTAAGACTGTTAGAAAATTATTTTCTAGCTTAGTTAGTGATGGATTAAAAGGATCAGGAGATTATGGTGTATTTGGATTAGGTGTTTACAATGGCCAGACTGCCAATAAGCCAGAGGCCAATAATAACTTACATACAGTGATGAGGTTGTCTTATCCATTTTCAATTGGCAATCAAATAATAGAAGCCGGCATTCAAGGATATAGAGGTAAATATGTATTGGGGACAGATCAAATAAGTACTGGCGTAAAACTGAAGAAAGATAAATCTTATGAAGATGCTCGAGCTGCAGCATCCTTTATTCTCTACCCAAAGCCTTTTGGTATTCAGGCTGAATATAACATTGGAAAAGGCCCTGAATTCAATAAATTGACAGATTCGATCGAAACCAAGTCGTTAAGAGGAGGATATATTACTACTTCTTATAAAACAAGCATAAACCATCAGGTAATCATTCCTTTTACAAGATTTCAGTATTATAAAGGCGGTAAAAAGCATGAATTAGATGCTAGAGCATACGAAGTAACTGAATTCGAGCTAGGTATAGAATGGCAACCGAATAAAAACTTCGAATTAGTTACTATGTATACACGCTCTTCAAGACAATTTGAGGATTTTAAGAATCAGGACAATTTTCAAAAAGGAGGGTTGTTGAGAATTCAGGCTCAAATCAACTTCTAAGGAATTAAGTTGAGGTTGCTCCATATGTAAGTTAGGCGTAATTAATTCAAATGAAAAGGGGAGCTGGTTACCCGGCTCCCCTATAAAATCCATAGCTTTCCCCCAAAAGCTGAAGCAAATTTCCGTTATCTAGAATATTTTATCACAAATTGAGTGAATAAACGCGTGAAGTAATAGGTTATTTCTTATTTTTATATAGAAAAATTTCAATATAGATAAGTTACTTTCCTAATTAATTAATGATTATCAATGCGTTATAAAAATAGTATAATTTCACTTTTTTTCGCTTCTAGCCTCATTTCTTCATCCGTTTCAGCTCAATTTATCCCATGCGAAAGGCAATATACGGTTCATTTCAATCCCTTACTGCAAAAAATTAAGGAACTAACTGATTATAATGGGCAGATAGTTTTGGGAATTAGTAATAAAATTCTACCCCTTAATGGAACCTCATTTGGCCCTAATGGCCAAGAATTAATTAAGAATAACGGCAAAATCTACCTATTTCTATCTCAAACAGGGTTCATTTTTCAGATGCAAGAGCCTGTTGGGGATAGCGTGGTTTTTAGAAAAATAGACAATACTATTAATATTAACTACAATATTGACTGCACCAACTTCATTTATAAGGATCAAATTTATAATTATGGAGGGTATGGATTTTGGACAAAAACAGCACATGTTAGAAAATACAATTCGGTAGATCAGGAATGGGATATTATTCCAACCAATATTGAAGTGTTCAATGGGGATTATGAATGGTTCTCTCCAACCGAAGGCAGACTTTATGTCCCTTTTCAAAAATTTGAAAACAAGGGATTGAAAGATCCTTCTTTTTATAATGGCATATTTGACTACACAAGTTATTACCTAGATATAAAAACGACCAATTGGATCAAAATTGGGAAAATGTCAAATCCACTTATAAAGTTATTAGGTCAAAAAAATAGCGCAACTTACTATTCTTATGAAAATGGAAGAATATATATCATTAATGATGAAGTATATATTTTTGATTACATCCACAATAAAATTTATCAGTCTAAAAAAGCAGACCTAAACCAGTTTTTTATTCGCAACGCACAAAACTTGACCGTATTTTATTACAAAGGAAAATTTTATAAGTATCAGCAAGTTTCAAAAGATTTTAAGTATTGGACATTAAATATGAACGATTTTCAGCTACTTGATTTTCCAATCTGGGGTGCTGACTATAAAATAGGGTGGATTCTGATCATAATAGCAGCTAGTGTAATTGTAGTTGTATTTTTTGTTTGGCTATTTAATCTAACCGTCCGTAAAAAAATTGAAAGAGCGCAACTAAAGTCATTAAAATCTAAGTCTATCAATCAGGCGTTTACTGAAATTGAATTAGGATTGATTCATTTATTGATTCACGCTCATGGCAAAAAGAACAATGTTGAGATAGCGGAGATCAACCATGTACTTGGGATTAAAGATAAAAACATTGGACTTCAGAAAAAAGTTAGAAGTGATGTCATGAATTCAATCAATGATAAGTACATGTTTATCACTCAAGGTGAGGTAGGCTTGATTGGAAGTATTCGTAAAGAGGATGATAAAAGATTTTTTGAATATTTTATCATAGAGACTGAAGTGAAGACGGTTCAAAAATTAATCGAAAAGGGTTAAAATTTTGGCCTAGCCTCTAATATTTTTGAATCAACGCCCGCTTCAAATTTTATGAAATTATTTTGAAATAGTTCAGCTAAACAAATACGTTGTTCTGCATATTTATTTTTGTCTTGCCAAGTATTTTCTGGTTGTAATAAATTTGAATCTACGCCGTTAACATGTTTAGGAACTTTGAAATTAAATATCGGAAAATCTTCATACCCTCCCGTATCGATGGTTTCATTTAAAACGGCTTCAATCATTTTACGCGTATTATTCAATGCCATTCTTTTTCCTGTACCATATGCTCCACCTGACCAGCCTGTATTGATTAACCAAACGCTACAATTATTTTCTTCTATTTTTTTGCCTAATAGTTTCGCATAAGCCCCCGGGTGAAGTGGCATAAATGGCGCGCCAAAACAACTACTGAAAGTTGCTTTTGGAGATTTAATGCCTTCTTCCGTACCGGCAATTTTTGCAGTATAGCCACTAATAAACTGATACATTGCTTGTTCTGCAGTTAATTTGCTAATTGGTGGTAATATGCCATAGGCGTCACAGGTAAGAAAGAAAATATTTTTTGGTTGTGCCCCCATAGAAGGTCGAACTATATTGTGAATATGTTCAATAGGATAGCTCACTCTAGTATTTTCAGTAATACTTGTATCACTAAAGTCCACTTTATTTGAACCCTCAAAAAATACAATGTTTTCTAAAAGTGCGCCTTGTTTTATTGCGCCATAGATATCAGGTTCATTTTCGGCACTTAAATTTATTGTTTTAGCATAGCATCCCCCTTCAAAGTTAAAAACTGAATTATTTGCCCATCCATGCTCGTCATCCCCAATTAATTTTCTTTTTGGGTCTGCACTTAATGTTGTTTTTCCTGTTCCGCTTAATCCAAAAAACAAAGCCACATCTCCAGTTTCGCCTTCATTTGCACTACAATGCATACTTAATACCTGTTTGTTATGAGGCAACAAGAAATTTAGTACAGAAAAAATTCCTTTTTTTATTTCTCCAGTATAAGCAGAGCCACCAATTAATATTATTTTTTCTGAAAAGGAGATGATCGAAAAATTTTCCGCTAATGTACCATCCACTAAAGGATCTGCTTTAAAATTGGGTGCATGAATAATCTGCCATTCAGGATCAAATTTTTCTAATTCAATTTTAGAGGGTCTTATAAACATATTATTTGCAAACAGGGCACTCCATGGAAGCTCTGTATATAATCTTAAAGACAATTGATAATTTTTATCGGCACAAGCAAAAGCATCTCTAACCCAAATAGCCTTTTGCTTTTCTAAATAGGCAATCATTTTATCACGCAGCGGAATAAAATACCTAGTATCCATTGCATGATTAAATCCACCCCAGTCAATTGTGTTTTCTGTTATAATATCTTTTATAAAAAATTTATTCTCAGGACTACGCCCCGTAAATTTTCCAGTATTAACACAAAGTGCACCATTGTCTGCAAGTATACCTTGTCCAAGCTCGATGGTATGTTCCACTAATTCTTCCACCGTATTTTGATAATGCACCACTGGTTTAGAGAATATAAATTTTGACATACGCTTAATTTGTTTAAAGTTACGACCATTATGTCTGAATAAAAATGATCAAAATCACAAGAAAAAAATTTAACAATTTTTAAGTACAACACAATGTCATCTTAATGTCAAAATATGGTCCTTAAAACCCAATTCTTGTTTGTATAATTATACAGATCTATGAATCAGGTGCACCTTTGCATTCTGAATGAAAAAACGCTATTTTCTTATAACCAATTTGACGCTGTTGATTGCAGGAATCTTGCAAGCACAAGCGCCTGTCCTTAAAGATACACTGGATCAAAATGCAGATAGCGTAGTGGTTACAGCAACCAGGACGGAACGAAAATTAAGTAATCTTACGGTTCCTGTAACCATTATCAATGCGAAAACAATACAGCAAAATGGCTCTTTAAGATTGACAGATATTTTAAAAGAACAAACCGGTCTAAATTTAACGAGCGGGTTTGGAGCAGGTATTCAGTTACAGGGCTTAAATCCAGACTACACCATAATTCTGATTAATGGAGAACCCTTGGTCGGACGAACAGCTGGCGTATTGGACTTAAATAGAGTTGCTTTAGGAAACATTAAAAAAATTGAAATTGTAAAAGGGCCTTCTTCAAGTTTGTATGGTAGCGAAGCAATGGCCGGTGTAATTAATATTATCACAGATGCAGCAATTGGCGCGCCGCTAAGTGTAGGATTAAGATACGGCACTTATAACACCATTGATGCGAATCTGGAAACCAAATTGAATTCAAAAAATATAGCTTATCAGGGTTTTTATAATTTATACAATACAGATGGATACAGTATTCGTCCGAACAGCAATAGCCGAGTGACTACACCGATCGAAAGGTACACGAGTACCCAACAAATAAAATGGCAACTAAGTAACAAGACGAATATTATTTTGAATGCACGTTATACAAATGAGCAAATTCAAAATGAAATCGCCGTTGCTAATAATGGAGTTACAATTTATTCGATAGGGAAAGAATCCATCAATGATTTAAACTTATCCTCTACTTTGAATCACCGCTTTTCTGCTAAACTCAAAACTAGTATTAGAGCCTATAACACTACCTATGACGCGGTTCAAAATCTTTTAACGATTAATGGCTTGCCTTATAGAGATGTGTTGAATCATAATTTTAAAAGAATTGAAAATCAAACCGATTGGGATATTCAAAAAAATCTTCAAGCCGTATTTGGTATTGGTGCAGTATGGGAAGGGGTTAAAAGTAGTCGTTATGATAGTGAGAAACTAAGGAAGCAAAATGAAATTCATTACGCATTCACTCAAATAGAATGGAAGCCAATCGAAAAATTCACAATTATTGGAGGGGTAAGATTTGACAACAATACCCAATTCGCCTCTGCATTTAGTCCTAAGGTTTCCATGTTGTATAAGTTAAATCAGCAACATCAATTTAGGCTAAGTATAGGACAAGGTTTTAAAGCTCCAGATTTTAGACAGCTCTTTTTAGACTTTACCAATGCAGCAGCTGGAAGCTATAGTGTTTATGGTGTAGCTCAAGCACAACAAGTGATTGCCAAACTAGATGCACTAGGTCAAATTGGCAATTTAT
>JBEBDG010000092.1:0-8439 GCA_041157165.1 Bacteroidota bacterium | reverse complement strand
TATTCCAAACCAATTGCCGATTTTCCAGATTGGTAGGTCTCATTAACAAAATATTTTACACCCGAGTTAGCGCCTTCTGTTAATTTGAAATCGAAATCTAACTCAAAAGCCTTAAATGTATCTCTTGATAAAATATCACCCCCGTTGGTAGATTCTGCGCCACCTGAAGAATTTACATGTAATACTCCATTTTCAACGGTCCAAACGCTTGGAGGAGCCGTTTCTTTAAAGGCAGATCTCCAATTGTTTAAATCTTTTCCGTTGAAAAGTAATTTATATCCCATGGCTTCTTCTTGGGGAGACAAGCTGTTTTGGCTGTAATTTTCTACTGGTGTAGTGCCATCAATTGGACTTGCTTTGATATCTTTTCCAGTTTGGATACGGATATTTCTCCACATTACTTGCATTCCAGGTTTCATGTCGGCATAAATAGCATGCACTTGCAAGGCAATGAAACCAGAGGCTGTCATGTCATCTACTAAGTAGGCAACAGGCTGGCCGTTGATCCATGTACGGATGATATTTCCTATGGCTTCTATGCGGTATTTGTTCCATTCATCATTTTTAAACGCCTTTTTTGCCACTGGATGAATTTCATTTGTGTATAACCACCCTCTTCTCGATTCGTCATAGATTCCACCAGACCAACCTCTTGGTGATGGATCGATTTCACATTGATAGCCGTGAACAGTTCCATTCATATAATCGGCTTTTGAATTCGAACGGAATTGAACGCCTGAATTCATTTTACTATCTACTTTCAACTCCAATTCCAGAACGAAATCTCCGTACTCTTTTTCAGTGGTTAAAAATGAATTAGGTGTTTTTTCTACTGTTGTACCAACTATTGCCCCATCTTTTACTTCATAGGTTGCTTTGCCGCCTAATTGTTTCCAACCATTTAATGTTTTTCCATCGAATAAATTGGTCCATTTTTGTGAAAAGCTTTTGTATGAAAGCAAAGATCCTATCACCAAAATTGAAAGTATTAGTTTTTTCATATTTTTTTTAAGTTTATAACAAATATATAAAGTAAAAGTGTAAAAGTATTTACTGATTTATAGGCCAAATTCTAAACAATATCTATTAGTTTTGTAGGATAATTGAAATCAGGCCATGAAAAGACAGACCCAAGCGATTCGAATACAAGCAGAACGTTCCCATAACAGGGAGCATGCTGTTCCTTTATATCTTACTTCTAGTTTCACATTTGAAGATGCAGAACAAGGTAGAGCTATTTTTGCTGATGAGCAACAGGGAAATATTTATTCTCGTTATATGAATCCAAATGTGGATGAATTTGTAGAGAAGATGTGCATGTTTGAAAAAGCTGAAGACGGTTTGGCGTTTTCAACAGGAATGGCTGCAATTTTTGCCTCTATGGCCGGTTTGTTGAAAACAGGTGATCATGTGGTGGCATCCAGTGCCTTATTTGGTTCAGCTATTCAAATATTGACAAAAATTACGGCAAAGTGGGGAATTGAATGCACTTTTGTGGAAGGAGCCGATATAAATTCCTGGGAAAAAGCGATTCAACCCAATACTAAATTCTTCTTTTGCGAAAGCCCTAGTAATCCAGGTTTAGAATTAATTGACTTGCAAGCCTTGGCAAATATTAAAAAAGGAAAGGATATTGTACTTGCTGTTGATAATTGTTTTGCAAGTCCAATTATCCAAAATCCAATTGAATTGGGTGCTGATTTGGTCATTCATTCGGCAACAAAATACATTGATGGGCAAGGCCGAGTGTTGGGGGGCGTGGTTTGTGGGAAAAAAGAATTGATTCAAGAGATTCGTTTTTTTGCGAGACATACGGGTCCATCCTTATCTCCATTTAATGCATGGGTATTGTCTAAAAGCCTTGAGCTTTTAGAATTGCGTATGCAAAAGCATTCTGAGAATGCTTTAACTTTGGCACAAACACTAGAAAATCATCCAACATTGAATGCGGTTAAATATCCATTTTTACCAAGTCATCCCCAATATGAATTAGCCAAAAAGCAAATGAAGTTCGGTGGTGGAATTCTAACTTTGGATTTAAAAGGCGGTTTCGAAAAAGTATTAGCTTTTAGTAAAGCGTTGAAAATTGTATCGATTTCACCGAATTTAGGTGATACCAGGACAATTTTAACCCATCCTGCCTCTACCACCCATTCAAAATTAAGTTTAGAAGATCGAGCTGCCGTTGGAATTACAGAAGGTTTAGTGCGTATTGCAGTTGGCTTAGAAGATATTGAAGATTTGAAGGCTGACTTTTTAAATGCTTTGAACAGTTTATAAAATGTGGATATCCTTGATTTTATGTTTAGCTATCCTTTCCATTAATGTGGTGATTGGGGTATATGTTGAACGTAAATTATCAGCATTTTTTCAGGATCGTTTGGGTCCAATGGAAGTAGGTAAATGGGGATTATTGCAAGTATTTGCGGATTTACTAAAATTATTTCAAAAAGAGGACATTGTTCCGGCATTGGCGCAAAAGCGATTATTTTTATTAGCTCCTTGGATCATTTTTATTTCAATATTTGGTGCTTTTTCTGTTATCCCATTTAGTAATGGAGAATTGTTACAGGGTAGTACAACAGATATGGGTATGATGCTCCTTATGGCCATTGTTTCATTAGATTGTATTGGTATCATGTTGGCAGGTTGGACTTCAAACAATAAGTATTCCTTGTTGGGAGCTATTCGTTCAGCAGCTCAACTTATATCCTATGAAATACCATTGGGCTTATGCATTCTGTCGGTGGTGATCTATTCCTCTAGTATGAATTTACAAGAAATTGTTGTTCAACAAGGAATATTTTCCGGTACGGAAAATTATTTATTTGGTATAAAAAAGATAGGATTAAATGTGACAGATATTGGGGGTTTTTTATCTTGGAATGTGGTTCGAATGCCATTGTTTTTCATTTTATTTCTAATTTTCTTTATTGCCAGTTTGGCAGAAGCAAATCGTGCTCCATTTGATATTCCAGAGGCTGAATCGGAATTGGTTGGGGGATTTCATACCGAATATTCAGGCATGCGTTGGGCATTATTGTTTTTATCGGAATACGGCATGATGCTTTTGGTCTCTATATTGGGTGTTATTTTGTTTTTTGGAGGTTGGTATTCACCTTTTCCAAATATCTCTGTCATTCGTTTTGCAGATTGGACAAATGGAGTACCAGGCCAATGGTCGGGTTATCTATGTGGATTTTTTTGGTTGATGATAAAATCGTATCTGTTAATCGCAATTCAAATGTGGGTTCGCTGGACTCTGCCTCGACTTCGTGTGGATCAATTGATGTATCTTTGTTGGAAGGTTTTGACCCCCTTTGCCCTGCTTTTCGTCGCAATTTCTAGCATTTGGGTTTTATTTAAGGTATAATTTAAAGATTTTTTTGTATCATTGACAATTATATTATTCTGTCAAAAACTTAAATCTATGACCAAAAGTTTTACGAAGGTCTTTTTCTCCATTATATTATTATTTTTAGGGATAAGTCAAGCATTTTCGCAAACAACCACTTTACCTGCCATCTATGGAAAAGTAATTGATGCACAAACCGGTGAGCCATTAAAAGGAGCAGTTATTGCCTTGGACTTTAAAAAATCAGGTACAAAAACGGATAGTACCGGTAAATATAAAATTCATTTACCTTTTGGTGAATATGTTTTAAAAATATCCTATGTCGGTTACAATCCTTATCGAACAAGAGTAAACCTAAAAAAGGACCAAGAATTAAATGTTGAATTAAACGATGTGACCAAACAATTGGAAGAGGTAATTGTTTCTTCTTCCTCTACCAAAAAAGATATTCAAACACCGTCTTTAGGAGTAACGATTTTAAGTTTAAAAGGGATTAAAAAGTTGCCTACCATGATGGGAGAGGTGGATGTTATTCGTTCCTTACAAACTTTGCCAGGGGTTTCTTCTGTTGGAGAGGGGTCAAATGGATTGAATATTCGTGGTTCGAATGTAGATCAAAATTTAATTTTTATTGACGATACACCTATCTTCAATCCAACACACATGTTTGGTTTATTCTCTGTATTTGCATCAGATGCGATCCGGGATTTAGAATTGTATAAGGGTGGAGTACCTGCTCGTTTTGGGGGAAGGTCAGCTTCTGTTTTAGATATCAAAATGATAGAACCCAATACAGAGAATTTTAAAATGCAGGGAGGAATTGGCTTGGTTTCCAATCGAGTTATGGCAGAAATACCTGTTATTAAGGAGAAATTATCAGTTTTAGTGGCTGGAAGGGCATCTTTTAATGACTTTCTATTTAAATTGGTTGCACCTGATAATCTGAAAAATGTTCGCGCTAATTTCATGGACATTGCTACTAAAATTTATTATCGTCCGAACAATAAAAATACAATATCATTTAGTAATTATTACAGCTACGATTATTACCGAGTGGATTCTTTGTTTAGCTTGGAAAATGTGGTTGCAAGAAGAACTAATTTTGATTATGGACATCAAAATTTTGCGGTTCATTGGAATCATTATTTTTCTCCTAAATTAAGTATGATGTTGAGTGGTTCAACTACCTTATATGATACCAAAACCTATGCACCAGATACGGTAAATACGATTAATCTCACCAGTTCTATTAATTATAAAAATTTACATGCAAGTTTTGATTATATTCCGAACGAAGTACATAAATTAAATTTTGGCGCTTCCATTACTCGATATGACATTAAACCGGGCACCTTAAATGATGGGGTGGTATCTAGAGTTTCAAAAGTATATTTACCTGATGAACATTCGATGGAGGCGGGATTATATGTGGATGAAGAGTGGAAAATGAGTGAAAAATTTACCATTCAAACCGGACTTAGGTATTCTCATTATTGGCAATTAGGGGAGGGAAGTGTCAATGTCTATGCCCCCAACCAAATGCCTTCATTGAACACAATTGTTAGTAAAAAAACCTTTGGTTCAGGAGATGTCATGTATTCGTATGGTGGATTTGAGCCACGCTTAACCATGAAATATTCCATTGGTAAAGACGCAACTGTTAAATTTGGATATAATCGAATGCAGCAGTTTTTCCAATTGCTTTCCAATAATACCACTCCATTGCCTACATCCAGATGGAAGACAGCGAATGAATATATAAAGCCTCAGAAATCTGATTTTGTTTCATTGGGTTTATTCAAAACATTTAATGAAAATGTATATGAGACTAGCTTAGAAAGTTATTACAGAGATGTTCAAAATACAGTTGATTTTGTTTCTGGTGCAAATTTGCAATTAAACCCCAATATTGAGACCCAACTAATTACAGGTAAAGGCAAAGCCTATGGTGTTGAATTGATGTTACAAAAGAAAAAGGGTGAAATGACCGGATGGATAAGCTATACCTATGCTAGAGCATTTTCTCAAATGATTGGAGATTTTCCGGAAGTGCAATCTATCAATGGTGGAAATTGGTTCCCAACTAACTATGATAAACCCCATACATTCAATGCAATGATAAACTTGACGCCTACGCTGCATCATAGTTTTTCATTTACGTTTGCTTATAATACAGGTAGACCATTTTCTTCACCTTCTGGTTTATATGAAATTGGCGGGAAACGATATCCTGTGTTTACGGAACGAAATAACGATCGGATCCGTGATTACCATCGTTTAGACTTTTCTTGGACAATAAATAACCCATCCATGCGACATGTTCGTTGGGAAGGAAGTTGGGTATTTACAGTATATAATTTATATGGTAGACAAAATCCTTATTCTTTATTTTTTAAGTCTACTAAAAATGGAGTAAAACCATACGAATTGAGTGTCTTTGCATCTCCATTTGTTTCTTTGACCTATAATTTTAAATTTTTATAAGATGCTTAAGAGAGTTTTTCAAATAATTTTGTCCATCGGAATCTTAAGCTTCCTAGTTGCTGCTTGTGTTTTTCCAGTTACAGATTTTGTACAGAAGGATGCCACTTCATTTATTACGATTGAAGCCGATATTACCAACGAAATAGGATCTTCGAAAATACGAATTACCAATTCTGCTAATCGTTTACAATCTGTTTTAATGCTACCTGTTACCAAGGCTACTGTTTATGTCACAGATGAAAAAGGCATTCAGACTGTTTTCAAAGAGGGAGTAGTAACAGGGACCTATATGCCTCCTGCAGGATTTGTTGGAAAAGTTGGTTCATCTTATCAATTATATGTAAAGACCTTATTGGGTACAGAATATTTAAGTGATGTAGAAACAATGAATCCCGTACCATCTTTGGAGAATGTAGTATCCCAATTTGAGTTATATGACCAATATGCCAAAGGTGATCCTAAAAGAGTTGGATGGTCAATTTATTTAGATTTTAAAGACAATGACCGGGAAGGGGATTTCTATCAATGGAATTGGAAACACTATGAGAAAATTCAAATTTGTGCTACATGTACAGGCGGTGGTTTATGGAATTTTACCAAAAATGAATGCAATATACCACGCACGCCCAATGATCAAATTTGGAATTTTCAATGTGATGGTAATTGTTGGGATATTTCTTGGAACAATGAAATTAATGTCTTTTCAGATGCATTAACAAATGGTCAACGAATTGTTGGAAAGCAAGTAGCAAGAGTACCGTTTGATGGATATACGGATTATTATTTCAGATTAGAGCAAAGAGCAATTACAAAATCAGTATTTACTTACAATCAATCGATAATCAGTTCAGTTCAATCCAATGGTTCGATGTTTGATGTACCTGCAGAAACAAAATTTAGCTTAAATATCAAATCCAAAACGAATCCATCTGAACGAATTTTAGGGGTATTTAATGTATATTCGGTAGCTAAGAAGATATTTTTCATTAATCGATCTAAAAATATTCCACAAGGAGAAAGGGCTACCGTTTCACCATTATTAGGAGATGTATATACTTGTCCTCCAGGTGCTGTGGGTTGTCAGGAGAGAGTTCCATGTTTTGAATCTCCTACTCGAACAAAGATTGTGCCAGAAGGTTGGAATTTATAAAAAAAATGAAGCATCTTTGTGCTTCATTTTTTGCTTATGGTAGGAGTCTTATTAGTTAATTTGGGTACGCCGGATGCACCGGATACTTCCTCGGTTCGCAGATACCTGCGTGAATTTTTAATGGATGGTCGTGTCATCGATATTCCATATATTTTTAGAACCATTTTAGTGAATGGAATTATTGCCCCCTTCAGGGCGCCTAAATCTGCAAAAATTTATCAGCAGTTATGGGAAGAAAGAGGTTCCCCATTGAAATTTTATGGGGAAGATAATGTTCGAGATTTACAGGATGTATTGGGTAAACAATATGCAGTTCGTTTAGCAATGCGCTACCAGAACCCTTCCATGCAGTCGGTTTTGAAGGAGTTTGAATGCATGAATTTATCCAAATTAATCGTTATTCCATTATTCCCTCAATATGCTTCAGCCACCACTGGGTCTGTATATGAGCGACTCATGGAAATTCTGAAAACTTGGCAAATTATGCCAGAATTGAAGGTTGTAAATTATTTTTATCAACATCCAGAATTTGCTAAATACTTTGCTGATAAAGCTTCAAACTATCGTAAGGAGCACAATTTTGATCATTATATTTTTTCTTACCATGGTGTGCCTGAACGTCATATTCGCAGAGGAGATTTAAGTAAAAGTACTTGTGCTTTTGGATCTTGTTGTCAACAAATCACAGAAAAAAATCATGCTTGTTACCGCGCACAATGTTTTGAAACTTCACGTTTGATTGCCAAAGAAATGGGGCTAAAAGAAGGTGAATATACCACTGCTTTTCAAAGTCGATTGGGTAGAGATCCTTGGTTACAACCATACACCGATGAGACTATTAAAAAATTAACAAAGGAGGGTAAGAAAAATATTTTAGCATTTTCACCCGCTTTTGTCGCAGATTGTTTGGAAACCACAATTGAGGTCGGTGATGAATACAAGGAATTGTTTGAAGAAAATGGTGGGGAACATTGGCAGCTCGTTGAAAGCCTTAATAACTCAAAGGAATGGGTCAATATTTTGAAGGATTTGGCAATTAATTGTTAATTAAAATATTTAAACTCGAAAGAAAACTAATTATTCCATAAACATAAACTCAAATAACAATTTACAATTCATAATACCTTATTTATAATTCACAAATGCTTCTCCTTGCTATCTTATTTTCCATTTTTTTGCTAGTTAATTTTCGGTTACATGCTAAATGGAAAATTAATACTTCTGTAGCCATTTTATTGAATTATCCCATCTGCTTTTTGGCAGGAGTGGCAGTTCAGCCAAGTGCCTTACCGGTAATTTACCAATTGAATTTGTTGGAACAATTGCCATCATTATTATTGGGGATTGGTTTTGTAGTTACCTTTTTATTTTCTGGCAATTCGACCCAAAAGAATGGCATGGCAGTTACTTCCTTGGCTAGTAATATGTCTTTAGTGATACCTGTCTTATT
>JBEBDG010000091.1:0-8442 GCA_041157165.1 Bacteroidota bacterium | reverse complement strand
ATAAATCCAAGGTAAATCTAGAAATCCCCGGCATCGAAGCGATTGGCGTTTCAGTCTGCTTACCCTCCATTACAAATAATGGAAACATCAAATCTTTTACCGACAAACGATTTTCCTCCACCATGCTCCGCATAACGGCATCCTGACGATTTCTTCTTGGCCTTTGAATCATATGCTTATAAATTAGCTTGCAATTTACAGAATTCTGAGGAAAAAGCCTTATTTTCAAACATTCGTTTCGAAGCCTATTGAATGAACATTTTAATTTGTCCAGATAAATTCAAAGATTCCTTAAAAGCGTTTGAGGTCGCAAATGCTTTAAAAACTGGTATTTTATCTCAGATTCCAAATGCCCATATAGATTGTCTACCCTTGGCAGATGGTGGGGAAGGAACTTTAGCTGCAATCGAAAGCATTGAAAAAGTAGAAAAAATTCGACTAACAGTCCGAAATCCTTTACTCAAAAGCATCAAGGCCAGCTACTTGTTCAATGTAGAACATCAAACGGCATATATTGAAATGGCACAGGCTTCTGGGATTGAATTATTAAGTATGTCTGAACGAAATCCCATGCAGACCAGTACCTTTGGAACAGGTGAATTAATTTTACATGCCCTTCAAAAAGGAGCCAAAAGAATTTATTTATTTGTAGGTGGATCCGCCACTAATGATGGTGGAATGGGCATGGCCTGTGCGCTTGGTTATGAATTTTTAGACGAAAAGAATCATCCACTTGAAGGCAAAGGCATCAATCTCGGCAATATACAATCCATCCAACCGAGTAGATTACTTCCAAAAATTAAACATATCGAATTTTTTGTGGCAACTGATGTAGAAAATCCATTAGTGGGTCCCAATGGAGCATCTGCAGTTTTTGGACCCCAAAAAGGGGCCAACGAAGAAATGATTAGATATTTAGATAACAGTTTAAATAATTTGCATCGAGTTTGTATTAGGGACCTGCAATCAAACCCTTCTATTTTGCTAGGTAAAGGGTCTGGCGCTGCAGGAGGTTTAGGGGCCGGGGCCCAATATTTCCTTAATGCCAAATTAATTTCAGGGGCAGATTACTTATTAGATAAATTTGAGTTCGAAAAATTAATACCTCAATACGATTTGATAATTACCGGGGAGGGGAAAATAGACCACCAAACCTGGGGAGGGAAATTGATTTCAAAAATTGTGGATTCATCAAAATCAAAAAAAATAGTGTTAGTCTGCGGAGTAAATGAAACCCAATCAGATCATACCGTTTTTCAAATCATTCAAATGGCCCCCAATAAAGAGGAGGCCATCCAAAATGCCTCCACTTATTTAATACAAATTGGTAAAGAAGTAGCTGCTACTATTCTTTCCAGTGGTAAAATTTAGCTTTTTTGCCTACTTCAAGGCTCCCTATTTCATGTTCCAATCCAATGACTTGGGCAGGATATAAACTTGCCATTCGAATGGCTTCCTCCAAATCGATCCCGACATTTTTAACACAATTTACGATGGCTTCATGCATGGTCAAGGCTGAACCTGATAAAGTGCCTTGATCATTCGTAAATCTACCATCTTTTTTAGCAAAATGATAAGGTCCCGAAAGATCATCGGTAACGGCATCTGTAATTAAAAATAAACGATTTCTTTTGAGCTCTTTTGCCAATTTTACTGAACCAAAATCAGCATGCAAACCATCTACAATAATACTTGCCCAAATTTCTTCATGTAACAAGCTTGTCCCCACAATCCCCATGGCCCTGCTTTGCCATTGCGATTGGGCATTGAACAAATGAGTAATTTTATTGATTCCTTTTGAAAAGGCATTTTCAACTTGCTCCTGTGTGGCATCAGAATGACCAATGGAACAAATAATCGGACTTTGAATGATGTAATCTAATAGTTGCTCATCAAACATTTCTGGAGCAATCGTCATGTAAATACGTAAATCACCTGCTAGATAAAGAATCTCATCAATCAATTGTTTACTTGGTTTCTGTACAAATTCTTCTTTATGCGCTCCTCTTCTGGTAGGATTAAAAAATGGACCCTCTAGGTGAAGCCCCAATAATCCTGGTCGACCTTCTTCTTGGTATTGTCTTGCAGCCTCAATAGCTTTATAAATAGACGTGTCTGGACTACAATTCAAGGTAATTTGGAAAAATTCAGTACCTGATTTACTGTGTTCATCATAAGTAGCTTGAATAGCGTCAACGGTTTGGTGATTTGAAAAAAGAATTCCCTTTCCCCCATAAACTTGAAGATCTATAAAAGCAGGACAAAGGAACCCTGAATCAAACGTAGTTACTTGCTCCTCAGCTATTGGTTCGATGGATCGAATGACGTCATTTTGACAAGTAATTTTTACCGGTCCCAACCACTCAATACCGGTAAAAACACGTTTAGCAGTAATGTAATGCATATTAATATCCAGCGGCCTGACCGTCTTTTCTTGATTCAGAAGCCCCATAATACACTTTATTTACAGGATCCCATTTGATGCATTGGTAACCACCATAAATTCCATTCATGTATCCCACTTGGTGTCCTTTTTGCATTAATGCCCGTATGGTTTCATATGAAAATCCACTTTCAAGAGTAATCATACCTCCCGTCACCTCCATTTTTTCTCCAGTAGGTTCTGAGCTACCTTCATGATTGATACGTGGTGCATCACCTGCTTCTTGAATATTCATTCCAAAGTCTACAACATCCATCACAATTTGAACGTGTCCCATAGGCTGAAAAGCACCGCCCATCACACCAAAACTCATTACAGGCTGCCCATCCTTTGTCATAAATGCAGGAATTATGGTATGAAAAGGTCTTTTACCAGGCGCATAGGTGTTATTTTCGCCTTCTTTTAAGCTATACAATTCACCACGATCTTGAAACATAAATCCTAAACCATCGGGCATCATGCCCGAACCAAATCCGCGATAATTACTTTGAATCAAGGATACCATATTTCCTTCAGCATCAGCCACAGTTAAATAGATGGTATCACCGTCTTTCAAGGCAGGATTTCCCGCATTAATGGATTTCAAGGCTCGATTTTCTTGAATTAATTTACGACGTTCGGCTGCATATTCTTTCGAAATTAGGCTTTTTACAGGAATCTTGGCAAACTCTGGATCCGCATAATATTTAGCACGATCTTCAAAGACCAGTTTCTTGGCTTCGGTGAACAAGTGAATATGTTCGGCAGAGCCGAACTTAATTTTTGAAAAATCATACCCTTCCAAAATGTTCAACATCTGAAGGGCTGCAATTCCTTGTCCATTTGGTGGTAATTCCCATACATCGTAACCTCTATAATTGGTAGAAACGGGCTCTAGCCAGGTGGAGGTATGACTTGCTAAGTCTTCATAACTTAAAAAACCACCATTACGTTTCATGAAATCGCCCATTATTTTAGCCATATCTCCTTTATAAAAGGCGTCTCTACCGCCTTTGGCTATTTTTTCAAGTGTATTAGCTAGGTTTAGATTTCGGAATACTTCACCTTTTTGTGGAACCTTCCCATTTGGATAATAATGATTGGCCACATTTGGAAATTTACCATAATTAACTGGAACTCTTTGTAAGGCTGAGGCAAATTCTTCATGCACAGGGAATCCATTGCGAGCATACGAAATCGCCTTTTCCAACACTTTGTCCATCGGCATTTTCCCGAATTTTTTGTGCAATTCGAACCATGCATCAACCGCACCAGGAACAGATACAGGTAAAGGACCTAGACTAGGAATATGTGTTAAACCACGTTTTTTAAATTCGTCTAATGTCAATGATTTGGGCGAACGACCCGAGCCATTTAGGCCATATAGTTTCTTAGTTTTTGCATCCCAAACGATGGCAAACAAGTCGCCACCTATACCATTCACATGCGGCTCTACCACACCTTCCATCGCATTGGCAGCGATAGCTGCATCGATGGCTGAGCCTCCTGCCTTGAGAACATCTAAAGCAGCTTGGGTTGACAAAGGATGAGAAGTTGCTGCCATTCCATGTTGGGCAATTACTTCTGACCGTGTGGCCCACAATTTACCTGTCGGACGGTCTTGGGCAAAGAGGGATGAGGTAAGAAGGAATAAGTAAAAGGGAAGAGGGATGAGAGAAAAGGGAAGAAGTTTTTTGTTTGAATTTTTCATAGTCCAAATATTTGCAGCAAGATATTTAAAAATGTTGAGTTATGAGTTATGAATTATGGGTTATGAGTTATGAATTATAGTTAGTTAGGCTATTTAAATTACTTTTATAAAATTTCCTCTCTCCACACACATAATTCATAATTCAATAACACTAAGTTAATATTTGATTCTAAACTTTATAAAAAATTAAAAGGATGAATCTTAATACATTAACAACCTACAAAACGATTGTGATCTCTGATCTTCATTTAGGAAGCTCTGGTGCGAAAGCGAAAGAGGTAAATGATTTCCTAAAAGTCAATTCTTGTGAGAGATTGATTTTAAACGGAGATATCATAGACGGCTGGCAATTAAAAAAAGGGGGGACTTGGAAGAAAAAACATACTGGATTTTTCAGGGCAGTTTTGAAAATGATGGATAAATTTGACACAGAGGTTATCTATTTAAGAGGAAATCATGATGACTTTTTAGATCAAATCATACCCTTTAAAATTGGTAAGCAATTTTCGATCCGAAGAGATTATTTATTAACTAGTTTTGGTAAAAAATATCTCGTGATACACGGTGATATATTTGATAGCATAACTAGTCAGATGAAATGGTTAGCCTATTTAGGGGATGTAGGATATACCTTCTTGGTATGGTTAAATAAATGGTATAACCAATATCGAACATGGAGAGGCAAACCCTATTTTTCTTTATCTCAAACGATCAAACAAAAAGTAAAATTAGCGGTTAATTTTATTTCTGATTTTGAAGAAAAATTAGCTGAGTTAGCCTTGGCTAAAGAAGCTGACGGAATCATTTGTGGACACATCCACAAAGCCGAAATCAAACAAATGGGTAATATTCTATACATGAATTCTGGTGATTGGGTGGAGTCGATGTCGGCATTAGTAGAAACTCACCAAGGAGAATGGAAATTAGTTTTTCATGAACAAAACCATTTGGAATTTGAGCTTAATTCGATTTTGGCACCCAAATCAATCGTAAAATAAATGGCAAAATTCATTTTTACTATTCAAGGAGAAGGCAGAGGGCACTTAACTCAGGCCATCTCTTTAACACAATTATTGGAAGAAGCCGGTCACCAAGTTGTTGGATATGCGGTTGGAACTTTTCAAAACAGACAAATTCCAAGCTTTTTCAAGGATTTTATCCAAAATAAACCGATCATTCAATACGAAGCTCCATCTATTATTTATGGTGAAGGAAGATCGGTTAAATTATTTGCAACAGGACTACAAGCATTCAAAAAATTTTCAATTTTTAAAAACTCAGCCAATCAATTAGCCAAATTCATTGATGAAAATAATCCTGATGGAATTGTAAACTTTTATGAATCCATTACGGGTCTTTATTACTTCTTGACTAAATCTACTTTTCCTTGTATATCAATAGGCCACCAATATTTACTACTCAATAAAAATTTCATAAACATAAAAGGAAAGTCTTTTGATCGGTTTTTGCTAAATATAAATACAAAAATTACAGCCTATGGATCCAAAAAATTCTTAGGATTATCTTTTGCTCCGCTAAAAAACGACGAAAAGCGTAAAATTTTTACAGTTCCACCTCTATTAAGAAAGGTTGTTAAAGATTTACCTGTTTCAAATGATGGCTCTTGGTTAGCCTATTTGACGCATTATCGATTGGCAGATGAAATTGCTGTATGGCATTTACATAATCCAGATATCAAAATAGATTGTTTTTGGGATCATCCAGAAATGAAGGAAACCTATGAATATTCGCCGAATTTAACATTTCATCCGATTGATGCAGAAAAATATTTGGATAAAATGTCGAAATGTTCCGGACTCATTTCTACTGCTGGATTTGAATCGGTTGCAGAAGCCATGTATATAGGAAAACCTGTGATGATGGTTCCGGTTCCAAATCACATTGAACAAATGATTAATGCCTTTGATGGCGAACGAGCTGGTGCAGGAATTGCAGCAGAGAATTTTGATTTAGATATGTTAGCCGAATATTTACCACATCATGAATCAATTGAGTCTCAATTTCATTGGTGGTGTGCCAAAGGAAAGAATTTAATGTTGGGGCATTTAGAAGAATTGGTGGCTTCGAGAGCCTCAGCCACCAATTTTGAAATTTCACTTTTAAAGCAAAACACTTTATCACTAGATCACTAATTCACTGGATCACTAGTTTTTACACAAGAAATGTCGAGAAGAAACTCCCCGACATTATCTATAACACCAATATAAAATTTTAAATATCTTAATAATCGGTATTTTGAGGATCCCAATTAGTCCAACCTTCAGACCAATCATTGATTCCAAAAGCACCGATTTGCTTATTAGCTTCAAAGCCAGCAGGTAATGGAACGCCGGCTGTTAATAATTTTGAGCTGGCAGACAATGTTGGCGTTGGTTTTGCTAATAGATTATTAAAACCTGTACTAAATCCTAAATTATCAATGGCAACACCAAACTGATTCAAACGTGATGCATCCTTTAATTTGGTTTCATCACCTGTTACGATTGGCTTTACCATTCCAGATACAAGCAAGCCTGCATAATCCGATTTGCTATTGATAAAATTATTTTGAGTAGCAGTACCTTCCAACTCTATGCCACCTTTTGCTACCCAACCACCAACAAAAGCAGAATTATAAACTGATATGGCAGAATTTCTTCGAATACGCATTGCAGAACGATATTTTTTATCTACCGTACCGTTTCCTATAAAAATACTTACATTGGCAAACGTTGCGGATGTTTGAGGGTTTGCTTCTGATCCGGCTGCATCATTATCTGATTCAAAACCGTTACTATCAGAGCATGAACATTGATCTGCGACAGCAGGGTCTCTTAGAGAAAATGCATATTGCACTTTACCACTGTATCCCCAATCGGTATCAAAATCATCATCCAAAGCTCTGTAAGCTATGATATGTTTCATATTCACTGAACCACCAAACCACTCATAGGCATCATCTCCACTATACGAAACTTGAACATAATCTATCTCTGTTCCAGAACCCACTCCTCCAAGCGTAAGTCCATTGATTTCCTTGTCAGTTTCAAAGGCGATTCCTGCAAATTCAATACGAACATATTTAATAACACCTGAATTATCGGCATCTTCTAATCCTCCGAAAGTGGATATATTTTCACCTTCAATGGTGGCAGGAGTTTTATTTACTTTTGCCTTTCCAAGTAATATGAGTCCACCCCAGTCTCCATAATTTCTGCTTCCTTTTGGCTGAGCTGAAGTAAAAACAATTGGTTTAACCGATGTTCCTCTTGCAATGATTTTGCCTCCTGGCTTTACGATTAGGGTACCTTTAGAGGTTTTATCTCCTAAAATGATTGTACCTGGTTCAATAGTCAATGTTGCCCCTGATTCAACGTACACAAAACCTTTTAATAAATATTTGGTTGATTCATTCCAAGTGATGTTACTTGAAATAACCCCGGTCACTTCTTGCACTGTGCGATTAGCCGGTGCAGGAATAAATACTTCTTCTTCCAAAACGTCTTTCCCGCAGGAAGACAATAGCACTAGAGAAAGTAAAAAATAGGCGGAAAGCAATCTGAACTTTTGCATGTTTAAAAAATTTAATTTTGTTTAATTTTTACAATTTGATTGTTAATCCTGCAGTAAAATAGCTTCCTCGATAGTACTCCTGATAGGTCCCATCTACAGAACTAATTTTACCGTCTCTATTGGTGTCTTGTATTAATCTAAATTTATTATTGAGCAGGTCTTGGACTGAGAATTTGAAATCTATTCTTTGACTCAATCTTTTCGTAATATTGATATCTACCACATTACGGGGCATTTCATAGATATCGGCTGATATTTGTTTATCTCCAATGACAAAAATTCGTTTACCAATCACGTTATATAACACATTTGCCTGCCAGCCTTTTTCATCATCTTCAAAAAACAATCCTGCATTAATCAGATATGGCGACTGCCCTTGCAAGTTTCTGTTCAACAAATTATCTGATTGATTTGCAAGCACATTACTATTGATAAAGGCTGCATTTAACAAGGCCATCCATTTGGCTGAGATTTTTTTACGGATTTCAATTTCTAAACCTGTACTGCTAGCCTGCTCTGCATTATCCACGGTAAAGGCTACTGTACTTCCATTGTAAAATACCTTTGCTTCAATGGGATTAAAGAATTTTTTATAAAATACACCCAATGATATGATTTCATTTTTAGAAGGGTAGAAATCGTATCTTAAATCGAAATTATGAATCGTTGCATTCAATAATTTTTCTTTTCCTGGACGCGGAATAAAACCTGTTCGCGTTACATCATAAACGAAATC
>JBEBDG010000090.1:0-8642 GCA_041157165.1 Bacteroidota bacterium | reverse complement strand
AAAAAGAATGGCAGCCTGATTTGGCAGATATAGAATCCAAAATAACTAAAAATACCAAAGCTTTAGTAATTATCAATCCAAATAATCCTACGGGTGCAGTATATTCAAAAGAAACAATAGAAAAACTTATTAAAATAGCGATCAAGTATAATTTAATTGTTTTTTCCGATGAGATTTATGATAAAATTTTATTTGATCAGACTCATCATCATTCGGCAGCCGGATTAAGTGAAGAATGTTTAATTGTTACAATGGGTGGACTTTCTAAAAATTACAGAGCAGCAGGCTTTAGAGGAGGTTGGATGATTTTAACCGGTGCAAAACATCGTGCAAAATCCTATATTGAGGGCTTGAATTTTCTTTTTAGTACTCGTCTTTGTGCAAACGTAATTACTCAATTTGGTATTCAAACTGCTTTAGGAGGCTATCAATCTATAAATGATTTAGTGGCTCCAGGCGGTCGTTTATATAAACAAATGAATTTAGCCTGGGAAAAATTGAATGCTATCGATGGGGTTTCTTGTGTAAAGCCTAAAGGTGCACTTTATTTATTTCCGACTTATGATCCTTCAAAGTTTACATTTAAAGATGATTCACATTTTGTAATGTCATTATTAGAAGAGCAGAAAATATTAGTTGTTGCTGGATCTGGATTTAATTTTTCAGGAAAAAACAATTTTAGAATTGTTTTTCTTCCCCATGTTGAACAATTAAACCAAGCCTTAGATAAAATAGCTTTACATTTTGAAAATTATCGAAAATGATATTTAACCAGTTTTCGCGAAAGCAAAAGTTATTTATAGTATTATTTGGCATATTCTTAACCAATGCTATTATAGCTGAAATTATTGGTGTTAAAATAGTAAGTATTGAAAAATCATTGGGCTTTTCCCCAATAGGATTGTTGACTCCTTGGGGAGATAGATGGGATTTTAATCAAACAGCTGGTGCCTTAAATTGGCCTATTGTCTTTATTACCTCAGATATTATAAATGACTACTTTGGGAAAAAAGGAGTGAAATTTATTTCATATACTACTTCGGTTTTCATTTTATATACCTTTTCAATTATATATCTCGCAACTAAATTAATTCCAGCTGATTTTTGGCTTGAAGTTAATGGGATAAAAGATGGTTTTAACATAAATGAATCTTTTCAGAAAATTTTCAGGCAGGGACTAGGTATAATTACTGGTTCCATTTCAGCATTTTTATTCAGTCAATTACTAGATGCCTTTGTTTTTGAAAAAATCAAGAATAAAACTGGGAAAAAGATGATTTGGCTGAGGGCCACAGGTTCTACTTTAATTAGTCAACTTTTTGACAGTTTAATAGTTATTGGTATTGCATTTTATGCTTTTGGTAATTGGTCAGTTAATCAGTGGATGAATGTGTCAATGAATAATTATTTATATAAATTTATCATTGCTATTTTATTTACACCTTTATTGTATTTGGCTCATTATTTTATTGAAAAATATTTAAATGAGTCACAATCATAATTTTTTTCTAAAAACATTATCCAAAACAATAGCTGTTGAAATACCTACATTCAAGGATTCAGCTTCACCTATTTTAGGTATAGTAATTCGGTCTTTGATAAAGGATTCAATATCCAATCTTATACCTTGTGATTCATTTCCCAAAACAATTATTTGATTATTTTTAAATTGATAATCATAAATATTTGTACCATTTAAAAAAGTACCTACAATTTGAAAATTTGAAAGAGTTTGAATTAATTTTTCAAATTCTATTGGAATAACCTGAATTCTTGTGAAAGACCCCATGCTGGAAATAATTGATTTTGGATTATAAAAATCAGTTGAATCCAAAGAGGTAAATAAATATTTAATACCATACCAATCACAAATTCGAATAATTGTACCTAAATTACCTGGGTCTCTGATACCATCTAAGTAAATATATGTACCATTTAATTCATTTAATGAAAAAATAGGGTCATGCATTTCTACAACTGCAATACCAAATGAATTAGATTTTAAACTAGATAACTTTGTTATTTCATGCTCGGATAAATATATTACGTTAGGTATTTGTTTAAAATCATTTAAATATTTTTCATTGATAACAATAAAATCAATTTTCCAATTTGAATTCAGTAATTCAAGAATTACTTTCTCCCCTTCCACTAAAAATTTAAGATTCTCTTTTCTTCCTTTCTTAGAGTGTAAAGAATTGATTAATTTTATTTGTCGATTCGTTAATGACATTTTGAAAAATTATTTATTGTTTTTATCGTTAATTGTTTTCCTTAGCTCTTGTAAGGGTTATAATGAATTTGTATCTAAATCAGCAAAAATAAATTATATATCCATTACTGGTACAAAGGTAGTATCTGAGTCTGAATTACGAGCTAATGTTTATCAATTAAAATATTCTTATAAAAGGCCTGTTCCAGCTAAAATTTATTTGTTTTTAGAAAATAAACGTCGAATTAGAGACTCTTTAGGTTTAAAAAATCCAGCGTTACACTTTTTTAATAATTATAATCCAAATTTTGAATTGAGTTTTTTAAGTGATCTAAATAAAAATTTAAAATCATTCTATATAAAAAACGGTTATTTAAAATCCAAAATCAATATTGTAATTGACTCGTCATTGGTAAAAGATAATTTAATCGGAATTAATGTAATAGTTGAGGAAGGTAAATTAAGTATTTTTTCCAAACAAGATTCTATTTTAATTAATAATCCAGTCATTTATCAATTAACAAATAAATACATTAATTCTGAAAGTCTTATTATCAAAAATAGACAACTTAATCCTGAAATTATTCAAAATGAAAAGGAGTCTATTGCTAAATATTTTAAAGACCAAGGTTATTATTATTTTACATCTAATGATGTGGGAATTTACTTAAACGATACCAAAGATTCAAGTTTAAATAAAGTTGGGCTAGTTTATAAAATACCTGATTCCAAAGGTTTATTCACAAATAAGTTATTTGATAAATTATATCGATTTTCAGATGCAGAATTTTTAGGGAAAAACGAACAAAGTGGCTATAATTTTCAACCATTAGATTTTAAAAGTAAACATGTTCTTTCAAAATTAATTAAGTTTAAATCAAATGATTTATATTCTAATACAAAAGTTAATCAAGGTTTACAGAATATTTATTTGACAGATCAATTTAAATCAGTTTCCATTCGATTTGATACAAACAAAACAGTATTATCGCCTCATATAGAGCTTGTTGAAAGCGATAAGTTAAATTTTACTTCAGAGATTGGAGGTAGTGTATTTAGAGGATTTCCAGGACCCTTTTTAACAAATTCTTTAAAAATTAGAAGAGTAACTTCAAAATTAGATTATTTAGATTTTTCTATCAGATTAGGATACGAAGCCCAGGCTGGTTTTATTAATACAAGTCAAACGAGAAATAATTTGGAGCTAAATTTTTCGTCAAGTTTAAATTTTCCGGATCTTTATCTTTCTAAAAAAATCAACCAATTTTTTGGTGATTATTATTCTCCACAAACACAGTTTGGAATAGGTTTTGATTATATCAATCGCCCTGAATATTTACGCACCAATTCAAAAGTTTTCCAAAAGTATAATTGGCGTAAATCTTTTAATAAATATTTTCAATTATCTCTACTTGATTTAAATATTATAAATACATCCTATCCTATCACTCCTATTTCGGAAGAATTTCAAAATTATTTAAATGAACTAAAATTGAAGGGTAATAATTTATATCGAAGCTTTAATCCATCTTTTGTATCCTCAATTTATTTTGTCTATAATTTAAGGAATTTTAATAGTTCTAATTCTTTAATAAATGGTTACACATTAAATGTTGGAATTGAATCCGGAGGTACAACCCTTAATTTTTTGCCAGGTAATAAAATTGATTTTATTACAAAAATGTTTGGTAGTCAACAAGAACTTCAATTTTACCGATTTTTAAGATTTAATTTTGATTATCGGAAATATAAACTACTTGGCATTCGAGGTAATTCACAATTAGCGTATAAATTTTTATCAGGGATTGCTTTTGCTTATGGTTCTGAAAACAATTTTCAATTACCATATGAAAAGAATTTTTTCATTGGTGGTCCTAGTAGCCTTAGAGCATGGAAGCCTAGAAGATTAGGACCTGGTTCGAATAATAATTCAGAGATTATTGAACAACCGGGAAGTATTTTGCTTGAAACCTCCTTGGAATATCGATTTAAATTAATCAAATTTTTTGGGACTTTAAATGGAGCATTATTTGTGGATGCGGGAAATGTTTGGAATTTCGATAATTCAGGTAATGCTCCAGAAACTATTTTTACTTTTAATCAATTTTATAACCAAATTGCTGTTGGAACAGGTTTTGGATTAAGATGGGATTTTAATTATTTTCTACTAAGATTGGATTTGGCCACTAAAGTGATAAATCCAGCGAATGAAGTAAATAAAAAATGGGTTTTCAACAAAACTTCTTTCAGAAGCGGTGAAAACCCAATAGAGTTTAATATTGGAATTGGATATCCTTTTTAATTATTTCCGAGAGATAGCTTTTAAAGCTTTTTCTACAATATTATTTGCACTTAGTCCATATTTTTCCATTAATTCAGCTGGTTTACCTGATTCACCAAATGAATCGTTTACCCCAACATATTCCATTGGATAGGCTTTAGTTTGAATTAAAAGTTGTGCAATTGAGTCGCCTAATCCACCATTTAACTGGTGTTCTTCAGCCGAAACTAAACATTTAGTTTTCGAAACTGATTCTATTATTGCCTCAGTATCTAAAGGTTTAATAGTATGAATATTGATAACCTCTGCAGCTATTCCTTTCTCTTTTAAAATTTCGGCAGCTTGTATGGATTCCCAAACTAAATGACCTGTTGCAAAAATACTTACATCATTTCCTTCAATTAATTTAATTGCTTTTCCAATTTCAAACTTTTGATTTTCAGGAGTAAATACTGGTACTACAGGGCGGCCAAATCGTAAATATACGGGTCCTTCGTATTCTGCAATAGCTATTGTAGCAGCTTTTGTTTGGTTATAATCACAGGGATTGATTACAACCATTCCTGGCAACATTTTCATTAAACCTATATCTTCCAATATTTGGTGTGTTGCCCCATCTTCACCTAATGTTAAACCAGCATGTGAACAACAAATTTTTACATTTGTACCTGAATAAGCGACCGATTGTCTGATTTGATCATATACTCTACCCGTTCCAAAATTTGCAAATGTTGTGGCAAATGGAATTTTTCCAGTAATGGCCAAACCAGCTGAAATACCAATCATATTTGCTTCAGCTATTCCTGTTTGAAAAAATCTTTCTGGAGCATTTTTAATAAAAGCCTCTAATTTTAAGGAGCCTATTAAATCTGCGCAAAGTGCTACAACATTAGGATTCGTTAGACTTAATTGTTCCATACCAGCACCAAAACCGGATCTTGTATCTTTTTTTGTCTCGTAAGTAAAAAATGCCATTTTAATTTATTTTAATAATCTCCTAATGTTTCATTTAATTGAGCAAGAGCCTCTTCAAGTTGTTGGTCATTTGGTGCGACTCCATGCCATTTGTGTGATCCCATCATGAAATCTACTCCTGAACCCATTTCTGTTTTCATTAAAATCATAATTGGAGACCCTTTACCTGTCAACTCCTTTGCTTGCTTTAAAATAGCCATTACTTGAGCCATATTATTTCCATCCATGTGTAGAACTGCCCAACCAAAGGATTTATATTTTGCCTCTAGGTTTCTATTACTCATTACTTTTTCAGTTGGACCATCAATTTGCTGTCCATTTTCATCGATAATGGCAATTAAATTATCAACTTTATGATGTGGAGCATACATTGCTGCCTCCCAAACTTGACCCTCGTTTTGTTCTCCATCACCCATTAGGCAATAAACTAAACTGGCATCATTATTTAATTTTTTAGCTTGAGCAGTTCCAATTGCTACACTTAAACCTTGGCCTAAACTGCCTGAAGCAATTCTAATTCCTTCCAAGTGTTCGTGTGGAGTAGGATGCCCCTGTAAACGCGAATTTATTTTTCTAAATGAAGCAAGTTCTGCTGTTGGGAAATATCCTTTTCTACTCAATACTGAATAGAGCAAAGGGCTTATGTGGCCATTCGATAAATAAAATACATCCTCCCCATTTCCAGTTATATCGAATACAACATTTTTGTTTGAATCTGTTTTTAAATTCATGGAATTAAAAAACAGTCCAACCAAAAGGTCTGTACAACCAAGAGAACCACCAGGATGACCTGATTGACAAGCATGAACCATTCTTAAAATATCTCTTCGTACTTGAGAAGCAATTTTTTCTAATTCTTGTGTTTGCATAATAGTTTTAGTGGATTTGACTCGTATGGTTTTTAGTATCCACTTTTTCAATAATATCTGTAATTATACCTTCTTCATTAATAATAAATGTTGTTCGCGCAATTCCCATATAAGATTTACCATACATGGATTTTTCTACCCAAACACCATAATCATTTACAATTTTTTGTTCAACATCAGCAATTAAAGAAAATTGAAGGCCATATTTTTTCTTAAATTTCTGATGCTTTTCATTAGAATCTACACTTACACCAATTACTTTATATCCTTTAGATTTTAAAAAATCTAAATTTTCGTTCAAATTACATGCTTGTGCAGTACAACCTGGTGTATCATCTTTTGGATAAAAATACAGAACAACTTTTTGTCCGGATAATTGATTAAAATCGATCAAGTTTCCGTCAGAATCTGATTGATTTATGATAGGTGCTCTATCTCCTATTTGTAATTTCATATGGCTAAAGAATATTTAGTTCAAATAATTTTTCTTCTTCTAGATAACCTTCAAGTACATCATTTGCTTGAACAGCTCCAACACCAGCTGGTGTCCCAGTAAATATTAAATCACCCGTTTTAAGAGTAAAATATTTTGAAATTTCTTGGATTAAAACATCCAATTTCCATATCATTAAATCTGAATTTCCACTTTGAACTAACTGTTTATTTTTAATCAATTTAAAATGGATTGGATTTTGTAATATTTCATCCGAAAAAGGTTTAAATGATGAAATATACGCAGAACTATCAAAAGCTTTGGCTTTTTCCCAGGGCAAACCTTTTTCTTTTAATTTTGATTGAACATCTCTAGCTGTAAAATCAATGCCAATGCCATAAGAATCTATGTATTTGTAAGCAAATTTGGCATCTATATTTTTTCCAACTTTACCAATTTTAAATACTAATTCGATTTCATGATGAACATCATTTGAAAATTTAGGTAGGTAGAAATTTTTCTCTTTATCCAAAATTGCTGTATCTGGTTTAAGGAAAAGAACTGGATCTGTGGGTTTTTCATTTGCTAATTCAGCAATATGATCCACATAATTTCTACCTACACAAATAATTTTCATTTTTTATTTTAATACGTCTGAAACTAATTTCGCAGCATCTTTTAATAAAACTGCTGAAAATACTTTTAAACCAGAATTATTAATAATTGCTGCACCCTCTTCTGCATTGGTACCTTGCAATCTTACAATAATTGGGATATTAATTTCTCCAATATTTTTGTATGCTTCAACCACGCCATTTGCCACTCGATCGCAACGCACAATTCCGCCAAAAATATTAATTAAAATTGCCTTAACATTTGGATCTTTTAAAATGATTCGGAAGCCTGCTTCAACCGTTTTCGCATTTGCTCCACCTCCAACATCCAAAAAGTTTGCTGGGTCTCCTCCAGATAATTTGATTATATCCATGGTTGCCATCGCTAATCCTGCACCATTAACCATACATCCTACATTACCATCTAATTTAACATAATTTAGATCATTTTCAGCTGCTTCTACTTCTAAAGGATCTTCTTCAGTTACATCTCTCAAAACGGCTAAATCTTTGTGACGATATAATGCGTTGTCATCTAAATTCACCTTGGCATCAACTGCCAAAATTTTATTGTCAGATGTTTTTAAAACTGGATTAATTTCAAACATAGAAGAATCCGTTTCCACATATGCTTTATAGAGTGATTTGATGAAGGAAACCATTTCTTTGAAAGCCTGACCGCTAAGTCCTAACAAGAAAGCTACTTTTCTAGCCTGAAAATCTTGTAAACCAATTCTTGGGTCAATCCACTCTTTAATTATTTTTTCTGGAGTATGTTCAGCAACTTCTTCGATATCCATACCACCTTCAGTCGAAGCCATGATTACATTACAAGCCTTGCCCCTGTCTAATAGAATAGAAAGATAGTATTCTTTGGTTTCTGATTCCCCTGGATAATAAACATCTTCGGAAATTAAAATTTTATTCACCTTTTTACCCTCAGGACCTGTCTGATGAGTAATTAATTGCATCCCCAAAATTTGGCTTGCTCGCTCTTTAACTTCCTCAAGATTTTTGGCAAGTTTGACACCTCCACCTTTTCCCCTTCCTCCTGCATGAATTTGGGCTTTTACCACAAACCAACCTGTACCTGTTTGTTCTTTTAATTTTTCTGCTGCTGGAACTGCATCCTCCACCTGATCAACAACGATACCCTCCTGAATTCTAACTCCGTAGCCTTTCAAAATTTCTTTTGCTTGGTATTCGTGAATATTCATTTTAAATAATTTTGTTTTTTAATTCGTGAAATTACTACTTA
>JBEBDG010000089.1:0-8802 GCA_041157165.1 Bacteroidota bacterium | reverse complement strand
AAACAGGAGGCATAAGCTGATCTAAAGAAAGGTGGTTTACTAAATACAAATTTACTTATATTTATTTCACCTTTAAAAAAAATTATATATTAATATGTAATTTATATAATTTCATACGAAGAAATTTGTGACAATATTTCGTTTTTATGATTCCACATCATTATGTCTATTATCGACAAAAAGGGAATAAAAACAGTTTCAATGCCTTGGGAATAGGGTGCCATTTTCCCCGCTAAAAAGCCTAAATCAATACCAGATTGTTTAAAAAATTCTTTGTCATACAATTCCTGTCCATTGATAGCATTGATATAATGGCTGGATGAAAATTGTTTTGTAATTGCAATAAGTCGCTCTGCTCTCCCTAAATCTTTAGTGATTTTTAATTCAGAACTTCGCAGAAAGGTACGATTCAATCCAATATACTCACAAGTTTTCAAAATACTTGAAATAGCTAAATCAGAAATTAATTTTGGCTTACTACCTAAAACTCCATAGACCAAATCCATCACATCAGCAAAATAGGGTGCATTGCGATAACTTACTTCTAGTTGATGAATTAATTTTTTATCAAAACCACTTTCCCAGAAAACCTCTATTTCATTGATATGCTTATTTTGACTTGCACCTAATAATGGAATGGTGAATTTATAAGGTTCATTATGCAATAAAATTTGATTTCGATTAATCCATCCCTTTTTAATGAAATTTACATCATCATAAAAGACAAAAAAATCACTTGAATGAATCAACTGAAAATAGCCAATATAGGGAAAAACGTAAGGTTGCATTATGGCAACCTTTTTATTCTCATTTTCCAAAGCCTGGTGCACTTAATGGGACAATTTGTTCTGATTTCATGATGAGGATTTGCTCATCTGGTCTATCAGTTATAAAACCAATAGCAGAAACATCCGCTATTTTTGAAACCTTTTCATAATCAGCCTGCGAAACGGTAAAGATCAATTCGTAATCTTCTCCTCCATTTAAAGCAGCTGTTAAAGGACTAAAATTAAATTCGGTGGCAACCAAATAAGTCTCGTCATCAATTGGAATGTTTTTTTCAAAAACTCGAATTCCTACATTTGAACTTTTACTCAGATGAATCAACTCTGAAGATAAGCCATCTGAACAATCAATCATTGCAGTTGGAATAACCCCTAGACTATTCAATTCATGAATAATATCAAATCTGGCAATGGGTTTTAATTGACGCATGATAACGTATGATTTTCCTTCCAATTCAGGCTGCATTCCAGGATTAGCCTGAAAAACTTGTTTTTCTCTTTCCAAAGCTTGTAAACCCATGATGGCGCCACCTAAATCGCCAGTCACACACAAAACATCATTGGGTTTAGCTCCAGAGCGTTTTACCAATTTAGAAGAATCCACTTCACCTACCACATTTACAGAAAGTATCAATCCTGTAGGTGAGGCAGTTGTATCACCTCCAACCAAATCCACTCCAAATTCTTCACATGCTAATTGAATCCCTTCATAAAGCGTATCAACAGCTTCTACTGAAAATCGATTACTCAATCCTATACCTAAACTTAATTGCTTTGGAATTGCATTCATTGCAGCTATATCCGATAAGGCAGCAGACACAACTTTAAAGCCTAAGTGCTGTAAAGGAGTATAAGCTAAATCAAAATGAATACCTTCGATGAAAAGTTCTGTACTATGAACAACTTGATTTATTGTTTGTAAAACCGCTGCATCATCACCTATACCAAGAATTGTTTCTTGATTTTTGTTTGAAAATGTATTGTTAATTCGATTGATTAAACCAAACTCCCCTATTTCTCCTATCTCAGTTCTTTTTTCCATATTTTATGGGCTCACCAATTGTAATTTTACTTTTTTATTGGATGCCTTGATGTAGCTAGTGGTGGTTTCAATTGTCATTGCCCCTGCAGCAGTTGGCTTTGAAACAATGGTGAAATCCAATGATCCATTCGTTCCAGAAGGAACACCACTGCTAGAGGTTAAACCCGTTAATTTTAAAGTAGTTTCATCTGATGAAACAGTATAATTACCGGTGAATAAATTACCATCAAATTCAGTTAATTTAACTGTACCCGAAACGCTCAAATCCAATTTAAATCCTGCATATCCGCTAACGATATTGCTGGATGCAGTTTTCTGAAATTGATCAACACCATCCCAAGAGACTACACTTGCAGACCAAGATTTCTTTATCAAAGACGCTACCGTTTCGGTAGGAGTAGGAGTTGTGCCACCACCTGTGGTTCCAGAACTACATCCCATTGTAAAAAACAAAAGGCTTAAAAACAGTAATTGATAAATTTTTCTCATAGTGTCAAAAATTTTGTAAATATAAAAATCTTTACGCACAAAACGAAAATCACAGTATTTATCAGTAGATTCGAAAAAAAAAGAGTTTGAGAGAATACACTTTAAATCAATTAGCCTTGCGGAATGGGCAAGATAAACCAGAAATTTGGGTCGCTTACCAAGGATTTATTTATGATGTCACTTCCTCCAAGTTATGGAAAAACGGAAAACACTATGAGCATTGGGCAGGTCAGGATTTAACAGAAGAATTAGCAGATGCACCTCATGCAGAAAAAGTTTTTGAAAAATTCAATATCATTGGAAAAATAAAATGATACTACTGATTGAAAGTGGGTCTACTAATACCCATTGGCGTTTGTTGTTACCTGAAAATAGTAAACCGATTGATTTCCATTCGGAGGGAATCAACCCATATTATCAAAATCCTGAAGAAATTAAAAATTCACAAGCTAAGGTGATCGAAAGTATTAAACAGTATTCCATTCAAGAAATACATTACTATGGGACTGGCATCACAGGTGAGAAGCAAAAAGAAATATTACGAGATTTATTCCAATCTACTTTTTCAAATGTTGACAGTATTTCTATCAAAAATGATTTAGAAAGTGCTGCAATTGCCAACCTTGGTGAAGAGTCTGGAATAGCCTGTATTTTGGGTACAGGTTCTAATTCTGGTTATTTTGAAAATGGACAATTGATAACCCAAATTCCTCCTTTAGGTTTTTGGTTAGGAGATGAAGGTAGCGGAGGTCATCTTGGAAAAAGTTTAGTTTTAGCCTATTTACATCGAGAATTACCTGATGAAATTCGTTTAATTTTTATCAAACGATTCGGAGAAATGAATCGAATGGATATATTGCAAAAGGCCTATAAGGAGGAGTTCCCCAATAGATGGTTTGCTACATTTAGTAAATTTCTTTTCGACCATCGAAAGCATCCGTATATTTATCAACTTATTCAAAACTCGTTCGAATTATTTGCACAAAAATACTTACTAAAATATCCTCAAGTAGGCTTTACCAAAGTTCATTTTACAGGGAGTGTAGGATTTTATTTTAGTGATATTTTAAGAAAAACAATGCAGGCCAACGGGATTACCGTTGGCCATATCAGTGAAAACCCAATGGCTGGCCTAACCTTGTATCATAAAAAAAAATTCAGAAATATTAATTGAATGTTTTCAAGAAAAAACAAGTTTTAACCTAATTTTTATATAATTTTGTTAATAAAGCCTTGGTAAACATTTAAACTATTTCATCGATGAATCAAAAAACTAAATCCATCGGCACGAAACAAAAAGCGCTTCAAATAAACTTGGATCGCAGCATCTATGGTTCGTTTGCAGAAATTGGTGCCGGACAGGAAGTAGCAGCAAATTTTTTTAAGGCAGGTGGTGCATCTGGAACAATCGCTAAAACAATTTCTGCCTATGATATGGCATTTTCTGATGCCATTTATGGGGAAGAAGCATCTGGAAAATACGTTTGTGAACCTCGATTAATGAAAATGTTAATTCGAGAATACAAACTGCTTCAAGTACGTTTGATGGATTCAGCAGATGAAAAGCGCTTTTTTGCCTTTGCCAATACTGTAGCTGCATTGAACTTTCAAAAAACGAATGATGCCCATGGCTGGATAGGTTTACGTTTTCAATTGCACCCCAATGGCCCATTTAATGATGTGGTCATTCACGTAAATATGCTCGACAATGACAATGTCTTGCAACAACAAGCGCTTGGGATAATTGGCGTTAATTTAATTTATGCTTGTTTTAATTACTATTCGGATCCAGAAAAATTATTGGTTTCCTTGTTAGATGATTTGTCAACAGACCGAATTGAAATTGACATGATTCGTTTTGTTGGACCAGATTTCAGTGAAGTGGATAATCGACTGATGTCTTTGTATTTAGTAAAATACGGGTATACTGAAGCTGCGGTATTTGGGCCAGATGGAAACGTAATGCAGCCATATGATGCCTTATCAAAAAAACATATTGTTGCTATCCGTGGAAGATTTAGACCTGTAACCAATATCTTTTCTGATATGATCAAAAAAGGATTGAGGCAGTTTGAAAATGAGCCAGACGTCGATGATGATAAAATTTGTGTGTTGGCTGAATTAACACTCCGTAATTTAGCAGATGGGCACAAGGATATCAATGAAAAAGATTTTTTAGATCGGGTTGACATTTTATGCTCTTTAGGACAAACAGTTTTAATTTCTAATTTCCACGAATATTTCAAACTGGTTTCGTATTTAGGACAATTTACAAAGCTTAAAATGGCTTTGATTATGGGTATGCCTAATTTGGAGTATATTTTTGAAGAAAAGCACTACAAAGATTTACCCGGCGGCATTCTAAGTGCATTCGGACAATTATTTGGCTTTAATATTAAGCTCTTTTTGTACCCTACCGTTGATGAAGATGGTGAAATTGTAAACCTTAATAATTTTAAAACGGAACATCACTTACAAGGTTTATTCCAATATTTATTAGATAATCAAAAGTTGGCGGACATATCGCTTTATGATAAAAAGCTTATGGATATTCGCACCGATCAAGTATTAAAATTGATTGAAAAGGGTGATCCAGAATGGGAAAATTTTGTCCCTAAATTAGTTGCGACCCAGATTAAGAAAAATAAATTATTTGGTTTAAAATAAAAAGAGCCGGAATTAGTTCCGGCTCTTTTATTATTTCAATAAATCAACAAATTGATCAAACAGATAACGTGAATCATGAGGTCCCGGACTAGCCTCTGGGTGATGTTGTACTGAGAATGCTTTTTTCCCTTTAACACGCAGACCCTCTACCGTTTGGTCGTTCAAATTTATATGGGTTAATTCAGCTCGATCACTTGCCTTCAAGTCTTCAAGTTTAACTGCAAAACCATGATTTTGGGAAGTAATTTCAGAAAGGCCTGTCATTAAATTTTTCACAGGATGATTCAAGCCTCTGTGACCATTGTGCATTTTATAGGTTTTTAATCCACAAACCTGAGCCAAAATTTGGTGTCCTAAACAAATTCCAAAAACAGGTTTATCAGAATCTAACATTCTTGAAACGGTTTCAACTGCATAAGGCATCACTGCAGGATCACCCGGACCATTTGAAACGAAATATCCAGTTGGATTCCAAGAAGAAATTTCTTCAAAAGAAGATTTTGCAGGAAATATTTTGAGGTAACAATTACGATCTGTAAAGTTAGTTAGAATACTTTTCTTAACTCCTAAATCGAGCACTGCAATTTTTATTTCAGAATTTTCATCTCCTAAAAAATAAGGCTCTTGGGTACAAACAGTAGAAGATAATTCCAAACCTTCCATGGAAGGAATTTTTGCTAACTCTGATGTCAATGTTGCCACATCGAATATCTCGGATGAAATGAGGCAATTCATCACCCCTTTGGTACGTATATGACGAACTAAAGCTCGGGTATCAATACCTGAAATACCAACAATTCCCGCATTTTCAAGGAATTCTTGAAGCGACTGGTCTGCTGTTCCACGGGAGTGAATAGTTGCAAATTCATTACAAACCATTCCAGCAATTTGAACTTTTGAAGATTCACTTTCTTCAGTTGAGATCACACCATAATTACCAATATGCGATGTAGTATTGATAATAACTTGTCCAGCATAGGAAGGATCTGTATAGATTTCCTGGTAGCCAGTCATACCTGTATTAAAACAAATTTCTCCACCATGTGTTCCAATTTTACCTAGGGCTTTGCCTTGAAAAATCGTACCATCTTGTAAGAGAAGAACTGCAGGTTGTGACAAAATGCTTTTCATAAAATGATAAAAATAATTTGGAATACTTTTTATTTCAAAAAAAGGGCTTCAACCGAAAGTTGAAGCCCTCCAAAAAAATATCGATTAGAGCCAATTAGGCATCTTCTCCTTTTTCTTCTGTAGGCTCCTCTGAAGCTGGTTCTTCCTGAACCTCTTCAGCAGGTGCTGCTGTTTCTTCAGCTGCTACTGCAACTTCTTCTTCAACAACTTCAGCAGATGGTTCTTCAGCAGTTTCAGCAACTACTACCGGAGCAGCTTCTGCTTCTTTCTTAGCACCACCTCTTCTGCTTCTACGAGTTTTAGCTCCTTTTTCTGCAGCTGCTGCTAACATTGTTTCGTTGAAGTCAACTAATTCTATGAAACAAACCTCAGCATTATCACCTAAACGATTACCTAATTTAATAATACGTGTGTAACCACCTGGACGGCTTGCAACTTTTTCAGAAATTATACCAAACAATTCCTTGATAGCTTCTTTATTTTGAAGATAAGAGAAAACTACACGACGGTTGTTTGTGTTATCTGTTTTAGATTTTGTAATTAGAGGCTCAACGTATTTACGTAGTTCTTTAGCCTTTGCAACAGTTGTTTCAATACGCTTGTTCAAAATTAATGATGAAGCAAGGTTTGATAACAAAGCTGCTCTGTGTGAGGAAGTTCTTCCTAAATGATTAAATTTTTTTCCGTGTCTCATTGTAAAATTTCGTAAGTTAAAAGCCCGAAGGCTGCGGTTAATTTACTTAACAGCAAATCACCTATTACTTTGTTAAATTATTAATCCTCATCCAAGCGGTATTTCGCAACATCCATACCGAAGGTTAAGCCTTTTTCTTCAATTAATTGTTCCAATTCTGTTAATGACTTCTTACCAAAATTTCTAAACTTCATCATGTCTGAAATTTCTAAGCTAGCCAACTCACCTAAGGTACGAACATCTGCTGATTTCAAGCAGTTGTAAGCACGCACAGATAAATCAAGATCTGCTAAAGAAGTTTTCAACAATTTACGCATGTGTAACATTTCTTCATCAACAATGTTATCTTCTTCCGTTTTAGGAGCTTCAAATGTCATTGTTTGATCAGAGAATAACATAAAGTGTTGAATCAAGATATGAGCAGCGCCTTTTAAAGCATCTTCTGGATGAATTGAACCATCAGTCTCAATATCAAGGATTAATTTTTCATAATCCGTTTTTTGTTCTACACGGGTATTTTCAACGCTAAACTTCACGTTTTTGATCGGCGTGTAGATAGAATCAATTGCAATATGTCCGAAGGCTAATTCATTAGCTCTAGGCTCATCTGCAGGAACATATCCACGACCCTTTTCAATGATAATTTCTACTTCTAATTCTTTTGATGAATCTAAGTGACAAATTACCAATTCAGGATTCAGAATTGTAAAATATGGGGTAAAATTCGCGATATCACCAGCGGTAAAGGCTTCTTTGCCTTTCACTTTGATATTCACTTTGTTATCTAGAATTTCTTGCGCTTTCTTAAAACGAATCTTCTTTAGGTTAAGGATAATTTCCGAAACATCTTCATGAACACCTTCTATTGCAGAGAATTCGTGGAGAACACCAGAAATTTTAACGCTTGTAATCGCATAACCTTCCAAAGAGGAAAGTAAAATTCTACGAAGTGCGTTACCAATGGTAACACCGTAGCCTTTTTCGAGTGGCTTGAACTCAAATAACCCATGGAAGTCATCGGCTTTTTCCATTACAACTTTTTCGGGCATTTGGAATGCTAATATTGACATATTTCGTAGCTTAAAATGTTCTTTTAAAAACGTTATTGGTACTCTAAATTTATCTTTATTAAACAGATTATTTCGAATATAATTCGACGATTGCCTGCTCGTTAAAGTTTTCAGGGATTTGATCTCTTTCTGGATAAGAGGTAAACTTACCAACCAACTCCACACCATCCCACTCTAACCAGTTAAAACGCTTAGGAGAACGACCCGCCAAAGAATTAGAAACAACTTCTAATGACTTTGACTTCTCACGAACACCCACTAATTGTCCAGGACGTAATGAGTAAGATGGCACATTTACTACATCTCCGTCTACAATAACGTGTTTGTGAATAACTAATTGACGAGCTGCGCGACGAGTTGGAGCGATACCTAAACGATACACTACATTGTCTAAACGTGCTTCGCACAATTTCAATAAGTTTTCACCTGTGATTCCTTCTTTTACAGCAGCTTTATGGAATAAATTTTCGAACTGACGTTCTAAAATACCATATGTGTATTTAACCTTCTGCTTCTCCTTTAATTGTAATGCATATTCAGAAACTTTTGAACGTTTCCCTTTTCCATGCATACCCGGCGCATAATTTTTGCGCTCTAGAGCTTTACTCGGGCCAAGAATTGCTTCTCCGAAACGACGTGCAATCTTGGATTTTGGACCTGTATATCTTGCCATTTTGTTAAAAAGTCATTGAACCTCTTATGTCCAATGAAGTAATTAAATTGTGAAAAAATAATTGGAGGAAATAATTACTAATTGCTCCAAAATTAAAAACTATACTCTACGACGCTTTGGTGGGCGACAACCGTTGTGCGGCATTGGTGTAATATCCTTGATAATCGAAACCTCGATACCAGAATTTTGGATCGTACGAATTGCAGATTCACGACCAGCACCAGGACCTTTCACAAACACTTCTGCTTTTT
>JBEBDG010000088.1:0-8851 GCA_041157165.1 Bacteroidota bacterium | reverse complement strand
CTCTTATCTTATTTCAATAAGAATTGTCTATCCAATACTTTAGAATGCTACTAATTAAATCTATTACGCCTCTCTTATATTCAACGTAATAAATCGTCTACTTCTATCAACACTTCAAAGAACGTTTCAAAATTGGATTAAAATCCTTCTTTTGATTGTGCTGAACTCGTGTGCTCAGCGATTGGGATTGCAAAGATGCAAGGTTTATTTCTTTTGTCCAAATTTATGGATAAGAAAATTTTATTTTTTTTCAAGCTTCAAACTTCAATAAATAGTTTTTTTGCTTACCATTTCCAACTAACAAATATTGACCCCGAATCTTATCAATTGATTTCCAGTCGATTTGAGGATCCGTAAACTTCATCTTGTTTAAACTTACCGCATTTCCTTGGATCGCTTTTCTCGCATCCCCTTTTGAAGAAAAAATTATATTTTTTGTACCTACTGATAATAAATCTGTCAAATTATTACACTCACCTACATCCTTTGTCGTAAGTTCCAAAACAGGCAATTGAGCTAACAATTCATCGGATGCATTAGCAAGTAAATCTACCGCATCTTTTGAAAACAAAAGACTACTTGCCTCCATCACTAAGGAAGTAAGTTTGGATCCATGTACTCTACTTGTTACTTCTTCAGCAATCGCTTTTTGTAATATTCGCAAATGAGGAGCCTCTGCGTGCTCTTTTTCCATTTGCTCAATAAGCTCTTTGGAGAAAAGAGTAAATACTCTAATCAGACGCGGACAATCTGCATCAGCAGCATTTAACCAAAATTGATAAAAGTCATAAGGACTCGTTCTCGAAGCATCTAACCATACATTGCCACTTTCCGACTTACCAAATTTCGTTCCGTCTGACTTGGTTACCAATGGTGTAGTCAAAGCAAATGCTCTTTCTTCATTTTCTCCTTCAGATTTTCTTCTAATGATTTCTGTACCTGTGGTGATGTTTCCCCACTGGTCGGACCCTCCCATTTGCAAACGCACATTCTTTGTTTTGTACAAATGGTAAAAATCATATCCTTGCAACAATTGATAAGAAAATTCAGTAAATGATAAACCCGTCTCTAATCGTTTCTGAACAGAATCCTTCGACATCATGTAATTGACGGTCAAAAACTTTCCGGCCTCTCTTAAAAATCCTAGAAAAGAAAAGTCTTTAAACCAATCATAATTATTGACTACCTCAGCAGAATTTTCACCACAATTGAAATCCAAAAATTTTTCCAATTGTGCTTTTATTCCAATCTGATTTTCCCTCAAGGTTTCTTCAGATAAAAAATCTCGCTCTGCAGACTTCCCGGATGGGTCACCAATCATCCCAGTTGCCCCACCAACTAATGCTATTGGCTTATGGCCAGACAATTGCAAATGCTTTAACAACATAATGGCAGCTAAATTTCCTATGTGCAGACTAGGTGCCGTCGGATCAAATCCAATATAAGCTGTCGTCATTTCCTTTTGCAGATGCTCCTCTAAGCCAGGAATCATATCATGCAACATTCCTCTCCAACGTAATTCTTCTATAAAATTTAAAGACATTTGTTTCTTTTTAAAATAAAGCGGCCACAAAATTAAGGAAAATCTTACACATTATGATTAAATAGTAGGGAGGAATCTCCATAACTTAAAAAACGATACTCCTTTTCCTTTGCCGTTTGATAAATTCGTTTCCAAGAGTCTCCTACTAAGGCGGAAATCAAAACCATTAGCGTTGATTTTGGCTGATGAAAATTAGTCACAAGGGCATCGCAGAATCGAAATGTATATCCGGGCATGATTAAAATTTCAGTTTCAAACACCCAATTTTCTTTACCTTTTGTTTTCAAATAATTCAAAACAGCCGATAAGGCTGTTTTGTTTGAAGGCAAATGCCGATCAATATAAGGATACTCCTTGGGTATAAGCAAAAAATCAGCATTCCATTTTGGATTTTCCAATAAATAGATTCCAGACCAATATAAACTTTCTAATGCACGCAAAACGGTGGTACCCACTGGAATAAATTTGCCTTCATGCTGTATTAAATGTTCAATAAGTTCTTTTGAAATAACCACCTGTTCCTTGTGCATGGGATGATTGGAAACATTCTCTTCCTTTACCGGTAAAAACGTTCCTGCACCCACATGTAAAGTAAGAAATAAACTCAGCATTTTTTTTGATTTCAAATCAGCAAATGTTTTTTCAGTAAAATGTAAAGAAGCTGTGGGAGCTGCAACAGCCCCTACTTCCTTCGAAAAAACCGTTTGGTATCTAATTTCATCCAATTCATTCGCCTCTCTTTCCATGTAAGGAGGCAGGGGAGTTTTTCCCAAATAATCAAGCAATTCAACCATTGAGACCTCTTGATCCCACGAGATTTTTACTAAATTTTCCTCCCGATTATGCCAGGCAAAATGAACTTTAATTTGCTGTTGATGGATTTCAATTTGTTTAGTTAAGACATCATTTGATTTCCAACGTTTTTTATTACCAACTAGTGCCTCCCAAACCAACATTTGTTCTGTAGACTTTAAAACATCAGTGAAGTTCTGACTTAAATTTGGCCTTAATAAAAACAACTCAATACTTGCCCCAGTGGATTTTTCTATCAAAATTCGAGCAGGAATGACTTTGGTGTTATTAAATACCAAACAAGTATTTACTGGAAGTATTTCTGGCAAATCAGAAAATTGGTGATGATTTATTTCTCCTTTTTTAAATACCAATAATTTTGACTCATCTCGCTTTTCTTTAGGAAAAACGGCAATTAAATCTGTCGGCAATTCATAATCGTAATCCTGAATGAAAACTTCAGGCATGCGTACAACACTCATTCTGATTGAAAATCTTTGCTAAGGAATAATCTAATTGGAAAATATAATACCCAAAAACATAAAAGGATATATGCCAACCACAACAAATAAGAAAAATCCTGTGAATAAGTACGCTCATCATTCAACAGCAATAATGCTCTTAAAACGAAAATTAAATACGTATTTAACGCTGCTGGTAAAAAATGAAACCAATTCAATAAAGTTGAACGAAGGACAACTTCTCCTTTGGACTTAAATATTGAAAATAATTTCACTTTCAATAAGGAAGGTATTTTCTCTAAATTTTTAATCAATAACAAAACCAAAACATTCAAAAATGTTACAATTCCGGCCATTAAATAAAAAATTTCTTCCTTTGGTAAAAATCCATCTCCTCTACCCGACTCACCAAAATGCACAGCCGTTGGATCTGGCAATCCTCTGTATGTAAACAATAAAGTTAGACCAAAAGCGATAATCGAAACCACTCGCCAAAACCTCGAAACAAAATGATCTATTGACATATATTTTTTGAATGTGTGCAAAATTAAAACACAATAGCCAATTGAACTAATGATTTTCAAAAAATTGAATTTGTTATTTAGCTCGTAAAATTTTAGATTTGTAATAATAGCAGCTAAATTTCATGAAAATTTACACCAAAAATGGAGACAAAGGATTTACGACGTTGGCCGATGGACAAGGTGTTTCTAAATCTGAAAGCAGAATCCAAGCACTTGGTGAGATAGATGAATTAAACTGCTACATCGGACTTGTCATTTCTAAAATACCTGCAGATAAAGCCAGTAAGCTTCAAGAACTTCAAAGTACCTTATTTACCTTAGGTGCTCATATTTCAACAGATTCACCCGAAATTCTTGGAAACATGAAGTTGCTTTCCTTGCATGACATTGTTTTGATTGAAGAAATGATAGATGAAATAGATGGCCAAATTAGCCCTTTAACAAATTTCATACTTCCTGGTGGGAATGAAACGATTGCACAGGTACAAATTGCAAGAGCAGTTTGCCGAAGGGCAGAACGTACTTTAATTCATTGGGTATTATCCGAAAATAAAGAAAATTACCAAATCGCAATTGCATTTTTAAATAGATTATCTGATTACCTTTTTATGTTGAGCCGATATTTACATCAGGAATTTTCCATTCCTGAAATTACGTGGAAATCTGGCAAATAGAAATTAAAACTTATGCAAATTACCATTCATACAATCGAGAAATCGAGAATAGCCGAAGTAGATTTTAATAATTTAGCTTTTGGAAGAAGCTTTGCTGACCATATGCTTGTTGCAGAATATGCAGATGGTGAGTGGAAAACCGCTTCCATACAAGCCTACGGACCCTTATCTTTTCAGCCAGCCATGATGTCTTTACATTATGGTCAAGCCATTTTTGAAGGAATGAAAGCTTATCGTTCCAAAAATGGAGAAATACTAGTCTTTAGACCACAAGAAAACTGGAAAAGATTCAATAAATCTGCTGCCCGCATGTGCATGCCAGAGGTACCAGAAGAATTATTTTTAGGTGGACTTAAAAAACTACTTGAATTAGATCAAGCGTGGGTACCCTCACAAGAAGGTTGCTCTCTATATATTCGTCCTTTTATGTTTGCTACAGATGAATACGTGGGAGTAACACCATCGAATACTTATAAATTTATCATTTTCAATTGTCCCGTTGGATCTTACTATGCAAAGCCATTACGTGTGAAAATTGAAACGAATTATATTCGTGCTGCCAAAGGAGGTGTTGGTTTTGCTAAAAATGCCGGGAATTACGGTGGGTCTTTGTACCCAACTATGCTTGCCAATAAAGAAGGGTATGACCAAATTATTTGGACTGATGCTGCAACTCACCAATTCGTTGAAGAGGCAGGTACTATGAATTTGATGTTTATTATTGATGGGTCTTTAGTATCCGCACCCACTGGTGATACAATTTTAGATGGTGTAACTCGTAAAAGTGTTTTACAAATTGCAAAAGATTGGGGAATTGATGTTCAAGAACGACCTTTGTCTATTGAAGAGTTGGTTAATGGCATTGAATCTGGCAAAGTGACTGAAGCCTTTGGTGCTGGTACGGCAGCTGTTATAGCCCCTATCCAAAGTATCGGGTTAAACGGAAAAGAATTCGAATTACCCACACGCAAAGAGGAAGATTTTTCCAATCGTGTATTTAAAGAAATCAACGAAATCAGATTAGGAATTAAGGAAGATACTAGAAACTGGATTTGGAAAGCCTAATAATCAAGGATTATTTCTAAAAACCATTTGCAATCCCGGATCTTTTGAGGTGCTAACATCCTCCAAAATGATTCGGGATTTTTCATATTTCCATGTTTCTTTATTGTTTGAAATACGAGGTTCCCCAAACTTAACTTTCAAAAACCCTCTTAACTCTTGTTTTAGCTTACCCACCTCATTGGAATCTTCTAAAAAAATATCAAAAATAATGTCACTTAATTTACCGTTTTCACCTAAGTATGAAATATCAACAAAATTTAAATCTGTATTATCTAAATATTGAGTAAATGAAACTCCATTTGAAGGTTGATTTTCAGACTTTTCTAGAGGTTCGTTTATGGACTCCATGTCCTGGCCCCAAACCTTTCCTCTAACAATACCTTCATGTGTCCCTATTATTTTTTGAGCAATTGGTGACAATTGATCCCATGCTTCGATTTGTCTTTTGATTTCAACTGAAATTTCTTCTCCTTCTTGAGGTTTATCTGATTCATTTCCAGAGGAACAAGCAAGGTGTAAAGAAGTTAAAAATAATAGGTAAAAGAGTCGGCGAAGGTATTTCATGAGATAAAATTGAGTAATCTTTACAAAAAAAGTAAAATAGTATTTTTTGTTTAAAATTAATAGAAAAATATTGTTGACTTGATTATTATTATAAAATAAGTGTTAAATTTACATCAGGAAAAAAGAGCAATTTAATTGCTAAAAAATATTAAAGATTATTAGTGGTTAGGTATTTTAAAAATGAGCCGGTCTTTGACTGGCTTTTTTTTGTCATTCTTTTTTATTTTTTGTCATTCCATATTCATAGAATCTTTCGATATTAGATATAAAATTTTTATACCTATGGAAATCATTCTGATATTATTATCCATTTTTTTATTCTCGGTTTCGATCTATTTCTTTAAACAAAATTCAAATTTAGGTTCAGAAATAAAAGAACTCCTCGTGGAAAACTCCTATTTGAAAGGTCAATTATCAGAAATTAAATTGAAATACGAAGAACAAAAAGCAAACGAAAATAAGCTAAAAGAAATTTTAGGAGAAGTTTCAAATGAATCAGTTTTAAAACAAGGTCAATTATTGCATGAACAACAAGAAAAACGTTTAGAGGAGGTCTTAAAACCATTGAAAGAGAAGCTAAAAGATTTTGAAAAAAAAGTGGAGGAAAACCAAACAGAAACAGTTAAACAAAGTTTGCAACTGATGCATCAAATCAAACATTTAACGGATCTCAACCAAACCGTTACACAAAAAACAGAAGATTTAACAAATGCCCTCAAAGGGTCTAATAAATTTCAAGGAAATTGGGGAGAAATCATTTTAGAACGCGTTTTAGAGAGTTCGGGATTGGTTAAAGACAGGGAGTATAAAACCCAATTTGTAACAAAAAATCAACAGCAAGAAACCATAAAGCCTGATGCAGTGATATTCCTTCCTGAAAATAAGAATATCATCATCGACAGTAAAGTTTCATTAAAGGCATATGAGGCATATTGCAGTGCAGAGGAAGGAAGTTTAGAAAAAGAATTTCATTTGAAAAATCATTTAGACTCATTAAAAACACATATCAAGAACTTATCACAAAAAGACTATCATACAGGTTTTGGACTAAATAGCCCTGATTTTATTCTTTTATTCATCCCGATTGAATCAGGTTTTGCCCTGACAATCAGTGAAGATAATTCTTTATTCAATTATGCTTGGGACCGCAAAATAGTATTAGTATCCCCATCTACCCTTTTGGCAACCCTTAGAACCATTGCCTCTGTTTGGAAGATTGAAAATCAAACAAAAAATGCAATAGATATTGCTGAAAAAGCAGGTGATTTATACGATAAATTTGTGGGATTTATAAATGATTTACAAGAATTGGGGAAGCATCTTCAAAAAGCAGAAGATGCGCATCAAAAGGCCTTTTTAAAATTGAATACAGGAAGAGGAAACCTGATTTCGAAAGTAGAAAATCTTAGAAAAATGGGAATCAATGCGAGTAAAAAGTTAGATATTCCGCACGATAAATCTGAAGAATTGGAATAAAATTAAGACTTCTTTAAAAAACAGGTTTTTAAAACCATGACCGATTTATCTACTTTCCCTTCAATCTCTTCCTCATCATCTGTTAAACGAATATTTTTTACAACTGTACCCCTCTTTATGATTCCTGATGACCCACGCACTTTTAAATCTTTGATAACTACTACACTATCCCCTTCATTCAATAAATTTCCATTACTATCTCTTACTTCCATTTTTTATATGTTTGATTATTTTGTTTGTTATACCCCAAAAGTCTTTGTGCTAAATCAGGACGACCCAATTTCGTCAATCTGTTTCGAATCCAATCTTTAAATTCCGATTTATACCAAAAGAAATATTTATTTTGATTTTGTTTTTCCTCTCTGGTTTTTGCTGTTTTAACAGGTTGTAAGGTATAGGGATGAACTCCAGAATAATAGATTACCTCTGCCACTGTCATTGGAGTTGGTGTGAAATCCTGAACCTGTTCCAGATGAAAGCCTAAATCTTTGGTTTCTGCTGCCAAATTTGCCATATCCTCCTCTTCACATCCAGGATGAGAAGAAATGAAATAAGGAATTAATGGTTGTTTTAAATGATGTTTTTCAGAAATTTGATCATACTTCTCTTTAAATTTTTTGAAATATTTAAAGGAAGGTTTTCTCATGATTCGAAGGGTATTATCAGAAGTATGTTCGGGAGCAACTTTCAAACGACCAGAAACATGTCGCGTAATTAATTGTTCCATGTATTCATCATGATTACCATCTTGGTTATTTTTATTAAAATCATCGACCAATAAATCATATCGAACCCCCGAGCCAACAAATGCTTTCTTAATTTTTGGATGAGCGTCTACTTTTTGGTATAAAGCAGTTAAAGGCTTATGAGAGGTATCTAAATTAGAACAAATCACAGGATGTATACAACTAGGACTTACACATCTTGCGCAAATTTCTTCGTCCTTTCCTTTCATCTTGTACATATTGGCAGATGGACCGCCTAAATCTGATATATAACCTTTAAAATCGTCTTGCTGTGTAATAAATTCAACTTCTTTCAAAATTGATTTTTCACTTCTAGATGCAATGAATTTACCTTGATGCGCAGAAATTGTACAAAAACTACATCCTCCAAAACAACCACGATGCATGTTTACAGAGAATTTTATCATTTCAAAAGCAGGAATGGCTCCTCTTTTTTTATATTTAGGATGAGGAAGTCTCGTATAGGGTAAATCAAATGATTTATCCATTTCCTGCTCATCCATGGTTTTAAAAGGAGGATTTATAACTAAAAGTTGATTACCTACTTTTTGCAATATTCGATTTGCTTGCCATTTATTTGACTCTACCTCTACAATTTTAAAATTAGCTGCGTATTTAATTTTATCTGACAAACAATCCTCATGACTTGCCAATTCGACTGTTTCAGTATCTTCCCAAGAAGACAAAGGACTATTTGCATCTTGCAAATAGGCAATTTGTTTAATGTCGCGCAAGTCATTAAAGTCTTTTCCATCTTTTAATCCTCTAATTAATTCTCTCAAAGGCTGCTCTCCCATACCATAAACCAACATGTCTGCTTTTGAATCTAGCAAAATAGAAGGCATTAATTGATCCGACCAGTAGTCATAATGGGTTACCCGACGCAAGGAGGCTTCAATTCCACCGATTAAAACTGGAACCTCAGGAAACAACTGTTTCAAGATATTGGTATACACTATTGTAGCATAATCGGGTCTAAAACCAGCTTCACCTCCCGGTGTATAGG